>CAMWTG010000230.1 GCA_947177115.1 uncultured Clostridia bacterium | reverse complement strand
ATCTATTACTCCTGGCCTTTCAGGTCGGAAGTAATAGTAAACACACAAAACCAGTATAGCGTATTCTCTTCCGTTTTTCAATAGGGCCTGTGTTGGAAAATAGGGAAATCGGATGGCCCGCCCGGTTGGCCAGATATCCGCCGAAATACGGTATGGCAAAAGGCTGGGGAGGCCGCCGGATACGCCCGGCGGCCTCCCCCAAAATTTGTCTGCTCACGTCCTATCTGTCAAAATGCAATTTTGCGTATATATACGTGTCTTTCCAAACCGGCTGCTGGTGCTCATCCTTCCAGAAGTATACGTTTTGGATCAAGTGGGCTTCTCTGCGAAATCCGAGAGTTTCCAGCAGCTTCCAGGAACGCACGTTGTCAGGGTCGCACTCCGCATAGATCCTATGCGCTCCGTTTGCAAAGGCGTTTCGGATCAAAGCTTTGCAGCTTTCCGCCGCATAGCCATTTCCCCAATAATTTTGATTGAATACATATCCGATCTCTAAAGATGCAAACTCCCGTTTTCCCATATAGACATTCCCGATCATTTTATGGGTGTCTTTCAATTCAACAGCAACCATTTCCGCTGTCCCCATGCGCCATGCAAGATCGCGCTCCGTTTCCTCTAGGGACATGGGCTTGTATGGCTCATATGCCACAACTTTTTCGTCAGATAAATATTCAAACAGATCCTGCAAGTCGTTTTCTATATATCTTCTCAAGATCAACCGTCCGGTTTCCGCTAGGATGATATTTTGCTCCATATGATTTTTTCTCCTCATCAAACGCTGCCGGGCCTATTGAAGGACCACATTTTCCTCCCCCAGCACTTCCACCAGCTCGTCTACCAATGCCTTTCCCAGCAGGCACCGGGTCCCCAGCCGTTTCCCGGTGTCCTTGAAAAAGAGCCTGGCCGGCGTGCTGCCCGGGAACATGGCGATCACCCGGTTGATGTGCCCCAGGGCAGGCGTGCTCTCCGAGGGCAGGCGCAGCCACAGCGTCTTTCCCTCCAGCACCTGTACCCCCGGTACCGTCTTGGGGGGAGGCGGGGCCTCCGGCTTCTCCCCGCCGCTCCGCAGGGAATAGACCTCATCGCACAGGATCTGCGGCGGCTTTTCATCCCGCACGGACAGCTTTCCTCTTACCAGCACCGCGCTGTCCGGGGTGAGCATCCGCCCGAACCGCTCCAGCGTTCTGGAAAAGCACAGCAGCTCAATGGATCCCGTGTCGTCTTCTACCGAGGCATAGGCCATCAGCGCGCCGTTCCGGGTGGGCCGGGTGCGGTAGGCGGTGACGATCCCCGCCACGGAAACCGCCTGTTCATCCTGGTAGACCGTTGGCCCGCCCTCCTGGGCAAAGTCCGAATGGATAGACCCGATCCGCACCGCCCCGGCGGCTTTGGCCGCCTCCCGGTAGGCGTTCATGGGATGCCCGGAAATGTACATGCCGGTGACCTCCCGCTCCTGCCGCATCCGCTCCTCCAGGGCGTACTCCGGGATATCGGGCAGATGGATGTTGGCTGCCGGTTTCTTTTCTGAAGGGGTGGACATGCCGAAAAAGTCCATCTGACCGTCCAAATTCTGCCGCCGGCTGGCGGCGATGGAGTCCAGCAGCTTGTCGCTGACGGCGGCCAGCCGGCTCCGGAAGACCCCGAAGCTGTCGAAAGCGCCTGCCCGGATCAGGTTCTCCACCGCACGTTTGTTGATATCCGTCCCATACATCCGCTGGCAGAAGTCCTGGAATCCGTCAAAGGGCCCGTTGACCTCCCGCTCCTTCACCACGCCCTGAATAAAGCCGCGCCCAATATTCTTGATTGCCACCAGCCCGAAGCGGATGCCTCCTTCCTCCACGGTGAAACGGTCATAGGAGCGGTTTACATCCGGCGGCAGCAGGGCGATGCCCATATCCCGGCACTCGTTGATATAGTCGGCCACCTTCTCCGACCAGTCCAGCACCGAGGTCAGCAATGCCGCCATATATTCCTTGGGGTAGTGGTACTTGAACCACGCCGTCTGATAGGCCACCACCGCGTAGCACACCGCGTGGGCCTTGTTGAAGGCGTAGTTGGCAAAATCATAGATTTCGTTGTAGATTGCCTGGGCGATGTCCTCCGGGATCCCGTTAGCCACGCATCCGGCGATGTGCCGTTCCGGATCTCCGCGGAGAAACGCCTCCTGCTCTCTGGCGATATCCTTGGCTTTCTTTTTGCTCATGGCCCGGCGCACCATATCGGCCTGCCCCAGAGAGTATCCCGCCAGCTGCTGGAAGATCTGCATCACCTGCTCCTGATAGACGATGCAGCCGTAAGTGATGGACAGGATCGGTTCCAGCGCCGGGTGCTTGTATGCCACCAGCTTCGGGTCGTGCTTGCAGGCGATGAATCTGGGAATAGATTCCATGGGCCCCGGCCGGTACAGGGCCACAATGGCCGTCAGGTCCTCGATGGACTGGGGTTTCAGTCCCACGCAAACCCCGGTCATCCCGGCGGACTCCATCTGGAACACGCCTCCGGTCTTTCCCTGGATGAGCATATCATACACCGCCGGATCGTCCTCCGGCACGTCCGCCAGGGAAAAATCCGATTTCTCCCGCCGCACCATTTCCACCGCATCGTCCAGCACCGTCAGGTTGCGCAGGCCCAAAAAGTCCATTTTAAGCAGCCCCAGCTCCTCCAGGGTCACCATGGTGTATTGGCACACAATGGTCTCATCGTTTCTCGCCAGGGGGACGTAGGTATACACCGGGTCCTTGGTAATTACCACTCCGGCGGCGTGGGTGGAGGCGTGGCGGGGTACGCCCTCAAGAGATTTGGCGGTGTCGATGAGTTTCCGGATCCGTTCATCTCCATCGTACATGTCCTTCAGCGGCTTTGAGAGCCGCAGCGCCTCGTCCAGGGTGATATGCAGCGCACCGGGTCCGCTGGGCACCTGCTTGGCCACCACGTCCACCTCGGCGTAGGGCATGTTCAGCCCCCGGCCCACGTCCCGGATGGCCCCCCGGGCGGCCATGGTGCCGAAAGTGACGATTTGGGCCACCCGGTCCTCGCCATACTTTCTGCGGACGTAGTCGACTACCTCGTCCCGCCTTGTGTCTCCGAAATCCATGTCAATATCCGGCATGCTTACCCGCTCCGGATTCAGAAAACGCTCAAAGTACAGGCTGTACTTCATGGGGTCCACATCAGTGATTCCCAGGCAGTAGGATACCATGCTGCCTGCGGCGGAGCCTCTGCCTGGTCCCACGGGGATCTTTGCCTCCCTGGCATACCGGACAAAATCGGAAACGATGAGGAAATAGTCGGTAAATCCCATTTTCTCGATCATATTCAGCTCATAGTCCAGCTGCTCATGGTATTCGGGGCGGCGGCCCTGGTATTTGGCGGCGAACCCCTCCTCGCACAGCCGCCGGATATAGGTGCGGGACGTTTCTCCCGCGGGTACCCGGAATTCCGGCAGGTGATACTTGCCAAAAGTAAACTCCAGATTGCACAGCGCCGCGATCCGGCCGGTATTTTCTACAGCTTCCGGATACTTTTGGAACAATTTCTCCATTTCTTCCGTGGAACGGACATAGAAGTTCCTCGGCTCGTACCGCATCCGTTTTTCATCCTCCACCAGTTTCCCGGTCTGGATGCACAGAAGGACATCGTGGGCCTCCGCATCCTCCGGGGCCAGGTAGTGGCAGTCATTAGTGCAGACCAAGGGGATGCCGGTCTCCTCGTGGATCCGCAGCAGCCCCTGATTCACCACCGCCTGCTCCCTGATGCCGTGGTCCTGTAGTTCCAGGTAAAAGCCGTCTTCACCGAAAAGCTCCCGCATCTCCAGGGCATAGCGCTTTGCGTTCTCATACTCCCCGTTTAACAGCCGCTTGGGGATCTCTCCCGCCAGGCAGGCGGACAGGGCGATAAGTCCTCCGCTGTACTGCCGCAGCAGCTCCATGTCAATCCTGGGCTTAATGTAGAAGCCGTCTACGAACCCCTTGCTGACCAGATAGCTGAGGTTTCTATATCCCTCCTCGTTCCGGCAGAGGAGGACCAGGTGGCGGCTCTCCGCGTCCAGCTCATGGACGCGGTCCAGCCGCGACCGCCCCTGGGGGGTCACATAGACCTCGCAGCCGATAATTGGTTTGATTCCCTCGGCCTTGCAGGCGCGGTAGAAATCAATGGCTCCGTACATCACGCCGTGGTCTGTGACGGCCACAGCAGTCTGGCCCAATTCTTTCACTCTTTTGGCGAGGCCGCTGATCTTGCAGAAGCCGTCCAGGAGGCTGTACTCCGTATGGACATGGAGATGGACAAATGACATCTGTTTTCCTCTGTCTTTCTCTGCCGCCGCTGCGCGGCGGCACGGTAGTTTCTTCTTGAATCGGCCCGGGACCTACGCGGCCCCGGACTCCGCGCCTACTTTTTGTGTGAACAAAAAGTAGGCAAAAAGTCACTTAAACCTACGGTTTAAGAATCCCTGGATGATACGGGAGTGTAAGGGCAGTGCGGTGGTGGTTTGATAGGTGAAGCCGCCGAATGGCAGGTCCTACGGGTATCTTATCTAGTGGCTTGGCGCTTGA
>CAMWTG010000229.1 GCA_947177115.1 uncultured Clostridia bacterium | reverse complement strand
GTATATTACGGAGACCGCAGTCATGACGGCCTTGCTGATTGCCCTTCAGGCGGCGACAAAGCCCGCCGGACAGTACGTCACTGGCTCCTGCGTCAATGCGGTGCTGGCGGTTTCTTCTCTGGCGGTGGGGCTGTGGAGCGGGGTGACGGTGGCGCTGCTGTCTCCGTTCTTTGCATTCCTGCTGGGCATCGGGCCCCAGCTGTTCCCCGTTGTGCCCTCCATTGCGGTTGGGAATCTGGTGTTTGTCCTTTTGATGTGGCTGCTGGCCGGGGAGAAGGAGCTGCCGCTGTGGCGGAAGGGCGCTGCGTGGCTTGCGGCGGCGGTGGCCAAGTTTGCCGTGCTGTACCTGCTGGTAGTGAAGCTGCTGTGTACGGTGCTGACCCTGCCGGAGGCGCAGGTCGCCATGTTTACCGTGATGTTCTCCTATCCCCAGCTGGTGACGGCGCTGGTGGGCGGCGGTATCGCGCTGCTGCTTGCGCCGCTGCTGAGACAGGCGCTGAAAAGATGAGTCCTGTAAGGACGGCTCCCTGTGAGCCGTCCTTTTTTTGACTGCGTGTGTAACCTTTGGCGTGGAAACGGTGCTTATAGGGGTGAAGGCCTTCGGAATTTAACGAAAGGAGGTGCCGCCATGGAGGATGGACAGATCGTAGACCTGTTTTTGGCGCGGGATGAAGCGGCCATTCAGCGCTCGGCGGAAAAATACGGCCTCCGCCTGCGCGGCCTGGCCCTGCATATCGTACAGGAGCCGCAAACCGCCGAGGAGTGCGAGAACGATGCCTACCTTGCCGCCTGGAACGCCATTCCGCCCCACGCGCCCCGGGACTACCTCTACGCTTTTCTGGCGCGGATCGTCCGGAACGTTGCGCTGAACTGCTGCCGGGACCGGAGACGGCTGAAGCGGGACGCTTTTATCGCGGAGCTCAGCCGGGAGATGGAGGAATGCCTTCCCGCCCCGGACGATTTGGAGAGCCGGTTGGACGATATGGCGCTACGGGAGGCGCTCAACGGTTTTCTGGGGACGCTGGGAGAGGAGAAGCGGAACATTTTTCTGCGGCGATACTGGTATCTGGATCCCATAGCGGAGATCGCGAAGCGGTTCGGCATAACGCAGAGCAAGGTCAAGACTACGCTGTTCCGGGTCAGGAACCAATTGCGGGAATATTTGGAGAAGGAAGGTTACACACTATGAGAGGAAGCGAGTTTTTGGATAAAATGGAGCTGGTGGACCCCACCTATGTTGAAGCGGCGGACGCGCCGCCGAGGGCGAAGAGAAAGATCTGGACGGGCTGGCGGGCCGCTGTGGCGGCATGTATCTGCCTGGTCCTGCTGGCAGGGACGGCTGCGGCGGTCAGCGGGCAGGGCGCTACCTGGCTAATCAGGATGTTCGGCGGCCGGGGAGACTGAGTATCCGGATATGAATTGGGTGTTGATATCGGGATCATCCCGGTCTCCGAACTGTCGGAAAATTTGCAGGAGGTCAGCGAAGCGATCGTCCGCCAATACGAGACCACCACAGCGTTCAGCAGCTGGATGCCCGGCCACTGGCAGGAGAAAAACCTGTCAGCGGACGAAGCGTGGGCGTTCATCGGCCTGGGATCCCTGCAAAAGCCGGATTGGGACCTGGAGGAATGGTACAATGATCTGAACGTTTACGGCGACAGCTCCGGGAGGATCGAACGGATCCTGATCGATACGGGCTATCAGACCGGGGAGATCCGCTTGCAGGCATGGGCGGAGATCAGAACGGCGGATTCCGAGAGCGAGCCCCGGGTGCAGTCGATAGCCGAGCCGGGCGTCCGCCTTGCGGAAACCTTCCTCGCCACCCCAGGCGGCAGCGTCTGTCAGGTCATTTCCTCCAGCGCCAATGAGCGGGGCTGGCTGGGCCTGACGGGGTATCTGGCGGAGAACAGCGTGCTCTATCAGCTGCATATATCCTATCAGGAGCAGGACGCCGCCCGGGCGGAGGAGCTGCTGCACCAGTGGGCGGACATGTTCTGACGCTTGCCACTTAAAGGGGAAAATGGTATAATAGCTCCACCAAGAAAAAAGGGAGCGTGGTCCCATGACGATACTGCCGCAGAAGCATGACAACAAAACCTATGCCTATACCCAGAGCCGGGAGCTGAGCTGGCTCCGGTTCAACCGCCGGGTGCTGGAGGAGGCGGGGGACGAGTCCGTGCCCCTGCTGGAGCGGCTGAAATTCATCTCCATTTTCACCAGCAACCTGGACGAGTTTTTCATGGTCCGGGTGGGGAATCTCTTTGATGTTTCCCTGGTGTCTCCGGGGGAGATCGACAACAAGACCGGGCTGACCCCGGAAGGGCAGCTGTCGGAGATCTACAGCGTGATCCCTGGGCTCATTGAGATCAAGAACCGGCTCTACGCTGATGTAACGGCTTTGCTGCGCCGGGAGGGCATCTGCGACCTGGCTATGGAGGAGCTTTCCCCGGAGGAGCGGAAGTTTGTCAGCACCTACTACAAGGCGAAAATCCTGCCGGTGCTGTCGCCTCAGATCGTGGACGCCCGCCATCCCTTCCCTCACCTGGCCAACAAGGCGCTGTATGTGGCTGGGCTGATGCGCAGCAGGAAGGGGACCGCGTCCCTGGGATTCCTGCCCGCCCCGGCAGGGCTTCCGGCGATATTAACTATGCCCGGGGACCCGGGACGGTTTATCCGGATGGAGACGATCTTGCTCCACTATGCGCCGTCCCTCTTCGGGGAGTATAAGCTGGAGAGCAGCTGCGTCCTCTGCGTCACACGGAACGCGGACCTGAACCTGGACGCGGAGCTGCTGGAGGAGAGCGGCGAGGACATCCGCAGCCGGATGAGCAAGCTCCTTAAAAAGCGGGCCAGCCAGTCCGCCGTGCGGCTGGAGCTGTCGAAGAAGATGAGCGGGGAGTTCATGCGGCTGCTGAAGGGAAGGATCGGCCTGGAGAACCGGCAGATCTACGTGGACCAGTCGCCGCTGGAGATGCACTATGTATTCGACCTTGCCAAGGCCCTGCCGGAGGCGCGGGCGGCGGCGCTGAGCTTCCCGCCCTACCGTCCCCGGTGGCCGGAGGATATGGACAAATCGCTCAGTATCATCGACCAGGTCCGGGTGCGGGACAAGCTGCTGTTTTTCCCCTTTGACGGGGTGGACCCCTTCTTGCAGCTGCTGGAAGAGGCGGCTGTGCGGCCGGACGTGGTGTCCATCCGGATCACCATTTACCGGCTGGCGACCTCCTCCAGGGTAGCCCATATTCTCTGCAAGGCGGCGGAGAACGGGAAAGAGGTCACCGTGCTTATGGAGCTGCGGGCCCGGTTCGACGAGGCCAACAATATCTCCTGGTCCCGGCTGATGGAGGATTCCGGGTGCAAAGTGATCTACGGCGTGGAGGAGTACAAGTGCCACAGCAAGATCTGCCTCATCACCCTGCGGAAGGGCGACAAGCTCAGCTATGTCACCCAGATCGGTACCGGAAACTACAATGAGCGTACCAACGAACAGTATACGGATCTCAGCCTTATGACCGCTAACGAAGCCATCGGTCTGGACGGCGCGGCGTTTTTTCAGAATATGCTGGTGGGCAATCTGGAAGGGGAGTACCGCCACTTGCTGGTGGCTCCGGCGGGGATCAAGGCAAAGCTGCTGGAGCTGATCGACCAGGAGATCGCCAAGGGGCCGGAGGGCTATATCTGCGTGAAGGCCAACGCCATGACGGAAAGGGAGGTCATGGACAAACTGGTCCAGGCGTCCCAGGCGGGGGTACAGGTGCAGCTGATCCTGCGGGGCATCTGCTGCCTGCGGCCCGGCATTGCCGCCCAGACGGAGAACATCCATGTGACCAGTATTGTGGGACGCTTTCTGGAGCATGGGCGGATCTACCGCTTTGGCCGGGGAAAGGATATCAAGCTGTATATCGCCTCCGCCGACCTCATGACCCGGAACCTGAACCACCGGGTAGAGATCGCCTGTCCGGTCTACGATCCGGAGCTGAAGGAGACGCTGCTGAAAATCCTCCATACCCAGCTTGAGGACAATGTGAAAGCCAGCTCCCTGCTGCCGGACGGATCCTACTGCCGGAAGGTCAATACCCTGGCGCCCTGCGATAGCCAGGAGGTCTTCATGGCCGCAACGCTCCATAAGCCCAATGCCGTCCCCGAGAAGCCGGACGCGCTGCACCGGCTTTTGGAGGGGCTGCGGGGAAGGAAACGATAGCCGCCGTTTTATTCCAGGCTCATCTCCAGTTCCGTCATCTCTTCGCCGGTGGTGTGGCCTGTAAACCGGAAACCCATGTGTTCATAAAATCCAATGGCCTGTGCATTGCCGTCCAATACGAACAGCACGGTTTTCGGGCAGGGGAGCCGGGCGAGGGCGGCGTCCAGAAGCATCCGGCCCAATCCCAGTCCTTGATATTCCCGCAGGATGTACAGCGCGGTGATCTCTCCTGCTCCCGGTATCGATACTATTTTGCGGGCGTGGGGCAAAAAGCAGACAAATCCTGCTACCCGGTCGCCGTTTGCCCGATCCAGGGCAACGAGGGTGTCGTTCGAGCCGCCCTGCGCCGCCCTCCTGCGGCAGTGTTCCAGCGT
>CAMWTG010000228.1 GCA_947177115.1 uncultured Clostridia bacterium | reverse complement strand
GTACAGCGCCGTGCGCAGGTTGCCCACGTGCATGTAGCCCGTGGGGGAGGGGGCGAAGCGGGTGCGGAGCTTGCCATGGGGGATCTTGGTCTCCATGGCGTCAAAATAAGTCATGTCAAGTGCCATGATGGGTTCTCCTTTGTTTATATAGTGATATCGTAGTTTATTGATACAGATAATACCCGGATTCCACGCCGTCCTCCATAAAAGATTCCTGCAGCCGGAAGCCGTTTTTTGCCAGCACCCGGATGGAGCCGGTATTGGCGGCAAAGGTAAAAGCTCCGAACCGCGCCAGACCGAACCGCTCCCGAACTTCCTCCAGAAACAGCCTCAAGGCCTCCGTGGCTATGCCCCGGCCCCACAGCGTCTGCTCAAATATGCAGTAGCTCACCATCGCCTGAGGATCGCCATTAGAATCCATACAGTAGCACCATACGTCCCCGGCATACTGCTCATTGGCATAGATGGTCATGCCGAAGCTGTTTGCACCGGGCTCCTGGGTTTTGCGGAAGTCCTCCAGGGCTTCTTCCAGGGTCTGCGCCTTCTGGGGGAGCGTTTTCCGGATGGCGGGGGAGCGGGACCGTTCAAAATAAATAGCGGCGGTTTCCGCCGTGCGCTCACCCAAGGTGATTTTCATTGTCCGGGCCTCCTGACGGAAAATACCAGGTGGAGCATCGACATGCCGTAGTAGTACTTCATAAAGGAACCCCGTACCGCCATGCCGTTGCGCAGCGCCACATGCTGGGAGGGAAAGTTGTTGTCCCGGATGATGGAAAACAGCTCCGGAAAATTCAGCGTATGGAACCCGTACTCCCGGCAGGCCGCTGCCGCCTCGATGGCGAAGCCCTGATGCCACTTGTCCCGGCGAAACAGATAGCCGATCTCCGGTACCTCCCGTCCGCCTATGTCCTGCATGGTGATGCCGCACTGGCCGATGAATTCTCCGGACGCCTTTTCCAGGACTGCCCACAGCCCGAAGCCGTACCTGTCATACCGCCGCAGCTGCCGGTCCAGCCACTGCCGGACCTCCTCGGCGGAAAAAGCGTGTTCATAGGCATACATGACCTGGGGATCCTGCAGGATTGCCGCCAAAGCGTCATAGTCCGAAGCCTCCATCTGCCGCAGTGTCAGACGGGACGTTTCCAAAATCATCGCATTCACCTCCGCATTTTGGTCATTATACTATACTTTTCCATTTCCTGCAACCGGAAAAAGAGAGATTCCCAGGGAAATCAATTATGTGGGAATGTTTGATAAATTGCGGAATCTGTGTAGTGGTGGATCCTATCCGCCCGCACGGCCACTGGCATTTTCCGTCAGAAACGGGCGGGTAATACCCGCCCCTATAGTACAATGCCCTGAAAATTGATTGCCCTGAAGAGATTTCGCCTGTTCAAAAAGGTGGGCTGTGCCACGGCACAGCCCACCTTTCGGTATCTTTATTTGGCATTCTTTTGGAACATGGGGACATAGTCGGGATTTTTCTCCACGGTGACCCATTTCTTCTTGAACATGAGCCAGTTGCACAGGATGGTGACAGGCAGAAGCAGCAGGATGAAGACGCCCTGCAAGGAGGAGACCATGATGTTCATGATCGTGAGCACGCAGCCCAGGATAAAGGGGATGGCCGCGCCCTTGAGCTTGCCGTGGATCTGGTACTCGCCCCGCTCCTTGGAGAAGAAACCCAGCAGGAAGGTGCCGAACAGGGCGGGCACCACGTAGTTGGTGGCGGTCTGCACCGCAGGGATGGTCAGAATGGGCTGCAGGGGTACGATGAGGAGCACGCCCAGTGCGATGATGATCACGGTCAGCATGGAGGAGGCGGAAATCGCCATAGCGGCCACGGCATCGCCCTCGGGGGTCCCCTGGTCCACCTCAGCCAGGTTCATGGCGTTCTTCGCGCAGGGCATTTTCAGGTTCATAATATTGCCCGTCAGGAAACCTAGGTATGTAGAGGACCCCAGAATGGGCGTATAGCTGATGGTTTCAGCGATACCAACGGGGATGAAAAGGACGCACACGCCCGAGCAGGCAGTCAGCAGCAGGCTGGCGCTGGGGAACGCATGGTACACCGCGCCCATAATAAGGGGAATCGCCAACATATAGAGGAAAAACAGGATCATACAGATGCGGCCGAAACGGTGGGACCACTCCTGGAACGGATCCAGGGTATAGGCTTTCTTATCCTTACTCATTTTTACGTACCTCCTCTATTATCAACCCGCCGGGAAGATCCGCGTCCAAAGCAGACTGGACAGCATACCCAAAATCAAAGTGAATGCCAGATTGCACTCACTGAGCCACCGCCACTTCGTTTTTCCGGCGATGATGCCCAGCACCAGGCTGATCACGCAGCTGGTGAAGAGTACCGCAGCCTCCACGGGGGAGCCGAAGACCAGCAGGGGGATGAACACGCACATCATCGTTGTCCAGAAAGTACTGTTGAGGACCATGGACCAGCCGGGGTTCGTGCTCTCGCCATCTACCTTTTTGATGCCGCTGCCCAGCTTCTTGCCCACAATGACCGGCCCGAAGATCCAGCCCGCCGTGCCCAGCGTCATGGCCAGCATGAGGGCCACGAACACATCGCCGGTAACCGCCCGGCCTGCGGCCTCCACGGCCGATTGCCCGGCCATCAGCTCATAGCCCACGGAGCCGACCACGCTCAGCCGCCACCAGGGCCAGGGGATGTCGAAGACCGCCGTCAGAGTGAACAGGCCGATGACGATAGCGAGGCTGGGTACGATGGTGAAAATCAGACTGGAGCGGATGACCCGCATCAACGCCTCCTTGCTCATGCCGAACTCCCGGCAGCGCTTGTAGGACTTGCGGAAAAAGGCAAAAGAAAATGCCAGGATCCCCACCAATCCAATGATGACCAGAATGTACAGTAACGCGCTGTTTGCTACTCCTTCATACATGGTAAAACTCCCTTCCTTTTCACAAAAATCGATTTGTATACGACCGGCTTACAATGAGCCGGAGGCTACCTGGATTTTTCGCTCTGCAGCAAGGTGTACAGGGGACCAGCGCTTCGGATATGGCGTTCCGATATGTCTTTTTATGGCGGATACAGTCCGCATTATAAGGACATTTTCTCAACGGGAAGGCCACTAATTGGATAAAATATATCATGCACAAGAAAAAAAGTCAAGAAAAACTGGCAAATTGCCGAATCTTTTGCAAAAACCGGGGGAGGCACGGCTCAAGCCGCGCCTCCCCTGCGTATGATGCGGGATTGCGTCCTTTATGGATTGTTCTCCAGCCACCGCGCCGCGCAGTGGGCCATGCTTCCGGCCCCAATAGGGCAGACGTCCTCATTGAACCGGACCTTGGGGTTATGGGCGGGCGCATCGCCCCGCTCGTCCAGATACCCTGCGGACAGATACATATAGGCGGTAGGAACCACCTCCGCCACAGAGGCAAAGTCCTCCGATGCGCTGGCGGAGACGTTGGGGATGGGCGTCAGGCCGGGGATGTTCTGCTCGGTCATATAGCCCACCATCTCATCGGTGAGCTTGGCATCGCAGATCATGGGAGGTACCTCAGAGATCATCTCCACCTCCGCCGAGCCGCCGTAGACCTCGGCCGTCTTTACGGCGACTTCCTTCATCCGGCGCACCAGCAGCTCCCGGCTGGCCTTGTCGTTGGACCGGATGGTGCCCTGGAGCACGGCAGTGTCCGGGATGATGTTGGCGGCGGAACCGGCGGAAAAATTCCCAACGGTCAGCACGCAGGACTTACCGGGGTCTGCCTCCCGGGCGATCAGGGCCTCCAGGGCCAAATAGATGTGGACGCCGATGTTGATGGGGTCGATAGCGTTCTGGGGGTAGGCGCCGTGAGCGCCTTTTCCCTTGACGGTGATCCGGAAGCCGTCCACAGAGTACATCATGGTTCCGCCACTGTTGTACATAAAGAGCCCCACAGGCATACGGCCAGGGCCCACATGGAACGCCAAAGCCGCGTCCACACCATCCAGAATGCCGTGCTCCATCATGTTCTTGGCTCCCTCGAAGGTCTCCTCGGCGGGCTGGAACATGAACTTGACCGTACCCGTCAGTTCCTCTTCCCGCTCCTTGAGCATCCTGGCGGCGGTGAGCAGCATAGCTGCGTGGAAGTCGTGGCCGCAGGCATGGGCCGACTCGCCGGTGGGGCAGGCGAAGGGCTCCCCGCTCTCCTCCGGCATGGGCAGCGCGTCCATGTCCGCCCGGAGCAGCAGCACCTTGCCTCCCTTGCCCAGGGTGGCCGTAACGCCTTCGCCGCAGGCCTGCGGCGTCAAGCCATACTCCGTCAGACGCTCCATAACGTAGGCTTGGGCCTTCGGCATATGCAGGCCCACTTCCGCATTGGTGTGGAACCAGCGCCGGTTGGCAACGGTTTCCTCCCGAAGTTCCAGCGCCCTTTTATAGTACTCCATACTGCTATCCTCCCTGGTCCTGTATTTTTCCGCATGAGAATCAATTCTTTCACACATGTTTGTTCAATTATAACAGAGTTAAGAAAAACAGTCAATGCCGGTTTGGCAAATCTTATAGTCGACACACTTGAGAATCGGTAAAAAGGAGGCGGAGGAAAATGCGG
>CAMWTG010000227.1 GCA_947177115.1 uncultured Clostridia bacterium | reverse complement strand
ATACGAGATCATGCCTAGTCTCGTGGGCTCGGATATGTGTCTAAGAGACAGGTATTTACCTGGTTTTCTAGCCACCCAAGCAGAATGTCAATTCTTTTTGGGCGAACGGGAAAAAAGTATCGAATTATATATCCGGGCCGCTTATCTTCTTGATATTATCGGAGATAAACACAACTTGGAAATTCTCCGAAAGGAAGTGTGGGAACATCTGGGGATGGACCTGCCCTGTTAGTCTAAACCGCTACAGCCAGTGTCCTTTTCATCCAGCATCTCCGCCATGAGCATGACCGGAGGCTCTTCTGGCTCCACAAGTTCCACGATAACGGGCGGGTCCACGGACACGGGCTCGTCCGATGCCAGGGCCTGCCCCGGCAGCAGTGACAGGCACAGCAGCAGGGAAAGCAGCAGGGAAGTAAATTTTTTCAGCACGAGGGAGTTCCCCTTTCTTTTTTTATGCGAATATCATACACCAATTTCCCCTATCTGTACAGGGCGTTCCCTGCAAATTTTTCAGAATTTGCAGGGAACGCCCCATTTTGCAAAAAAATTTCACCGAAAAGGGCGGCCCCCAGGCCGCCCTCTCCTCTTCCTGTACGCCGGAGCGTTTTACCACCGCTCCCCCACCGCTGCAGGCATAGCCTCCTGCTGGACGGATTCATACAGCCGCGCCGCCGCCGCACCAAAAGCCTCGGCGGAGAATTTCTCCGAGGATGTCTTCGCCTCCCGGCTCATCCGCTCACGCAGGGCCTTATCGCCGCAGAAAGCGGACAGGTATTGCCCGAAGTCCAGGCCGCTGTCGTACTGCCAGCCGTTGATACCGTTTTCCACCACGCCGTCCACGCAGGGGTCCTGCCGGCACAGCACTGGCACCCCCGCCGCCAGGGCCTCGAAGTAGGTCAGTCCCTGGGTCTCGCTGGTGGAGGCGGTGACGAACAGATCCCCCAGGCGGTAGTAATCCGCCACCTCGCTGTGGGGCACCATGCCGGTGAAGATCACGTTCAGCCCCCTGCTCCGGGCATAGTCCAGGACTTCCTCCCGGTCGGGGCCATCGCCTACCAGCAGGAGGGTGACGTCCCTGCGGCCTGCGGCGGCGATCTGGTCGATGAGCTGCTCCAGGTTCTTCTCCTTGGCCATCCGGCCAAGATAGAGGAGGATCGTGTGATCCTCCGGGATGGCCCAGCGGGTGCGCAGGGCCACCATGCGGCCGGGGTCCGGGGCCTGGCGGTAGACCGACAGGTCCACGCCGGTGGGGATCACTTCGATCCGGCAGCGGATGTTGTAGTCCCGCAGCAGGCGCTCCACCTTTCTGCTGGGGGCCACCACGCAGGCCGTCCGCCCGCAGATCCAGCGGGAAAACACGGACACCACCGCCTTCCCCACCCGCACGCTGGGGGAAAAATAGTGGGTGTAGTCCTCGTAGACCGTGTGATAAGTGTGTACAATGGGGACCCCCAGCCGGGCGGAGAGCGCATAGGCCACCCGGAAAGAGCTGAATTCGCACTGGGAGTGGATCACATCAGGCCGCCAGCCCATCAGCTCCCGGACCAGGCTCCTGGTCCGGTTGACCCGCAGCCGGGCTCCCGGATAGATCTTGTTTGCGCTGACAGAGCCCATATAATAGACGCCGCCCTCTTTATAACTGTGCATGGTGTTGGACAGGGTGACCACCCGAACATCGTGCCCCTGCCGCTCCAACTCCCGCTGCAGCAGCAGCACGGAGGTCACCACGCCGTTGATGACCGGCGCGTACCAGTCGGTAGTGATTAAGACCTTCATATTTCTCCCTCTCTTTTCGATCAGGCTATATTTTTGAATTGCGCGGTATACCGCGCCGTGTATAATTGGATTATAACAAATCCCTTCCGGCGAGGCAAGTGGGTTAAAAGAATCCTAAAGATTTGAAAAAAGCTGTGACATTTCCGCCCTCTGCTTTGAGTTACAGCAGAAAGGAGGTCCTGCCTATGAACGAACCGCGGCGCGCGAGCGGTGAGATGGACCAACTGATCGACCGCTATCAGAACATGGTATATGGGCTGGCTCTGGCCCGGACCAATTCCTCTGCTGATGCCGATGATGTATTTCAGGAGGTATTTTTAGCCTGCTTCCGCTCCGGGAAAATATTCCGGGACGAGGAGCATCGGAAGGCGTGGCTCCTGCGGACCACCGTCAACATCAGCCGCCGGTACACCGCCTCCACCTGGCGGAGAAAAACCGTGCCCCTGTCGGAACAGGCGGACATCCCCGTCCTGTTCCGGGAGCCGGAGGAAAATCTGGTCTGGGAGGCCGTGCAGAAGCTGGAGGAAAATTACAGGCTGCCCATATACCTCTTTTATTTTCAGGAGCTGTCCACGGAGGAAATTGCGAAAGCGCTGGGTATCAGGCCGGGCGCGGTAAGGATGCGGCTTTCTCGGGGACGGGACATGCTCAGGGAAATGCTGAAAGGAGATTTTTTTGATGAATAAAGAGCTTTTTGCCTCCATGCGGGAGCAGATGAAGCCCGGGGAGGAGGTCCGGGCCGCGCTGACGGAGAAGCTGTCCGCGCCGCAGAAAAGGCGCGTTCCAGTGGGACGGTATGCCGCCATCGCCGCCTGCGCGGCGGTGGTGATCGCGGCGGTACCGGTGTACAGGGCGGTCCAGGACCATCTGAAATGGCAGGCGCTGCTGGACGGCTTTCACCCCGATGCTGTTGTGGAGGAGTTTCCGGAGCTTCACAGCTATGTGCTGGCGGACGAGCTAGGCTGCTGGCCGGAGGACGGCACTATCACGGAAAACAGTACGGACACCGGCGCGGGGGACCGGGACCAGGATATGACGGACGGCGAGCTGGCGGACAATATGCTGGAGGCCGGGTTTACGCAGGAGGATGTGGACGGGTACCTGGCCTCCGGGTGGCAGATGACCTGGGCCAAGTGGTGGAAGTTTTACCATCTGGCGGAGGAGTCCGGAGAGTGGACCCTGGAGGCGCTGCTGGCCTTCTCCCAGGCAGAGGGGCTGGCGGTGAATACCGGGGAGGCGCCGGAGATGCCCGGCGGGGCGTTTGCCGGAGATGCGCCGGACCAGGGGGAGGCCGTGGCGGCTTACCAGAACCTGCTGGCCCGGTTCGAGGCGGACTACGGGCCGGGGCGCTATCCGGAGTGGTACGGCGGAGCCTATATCGATGAACACGGGGGGCTGGTTGTCAATATTGTGGAGCACCTGGAGCCGGAAGGGAAGGAGCTGTTTTTGCAGATACAGGACTGGGCCGGTACGGACCGGGTGGCGTTCGGCAGCAGCACGCTCTCCCTTGATCAGCTGCGGGAGCTCCAGGACAGGGTCCTTGCAGTCATGGATGAACTGGGTCTATCCGCAGGCTGCGGGATCAACGAAGAGATGGGACGGGTGGAGCTGACGCTGGAAGAAGTCAACAACGCGGCCCTGTGGATGCTGGCGGAGCTGGACCCGGCGGGTACCGCGATCCTGGTGATCGTGGCCCGATCCGCCGCCCTGGACGCTCCGGCAGAGGAGCCCACCGCAGCAGCCCCCAGCGTGTCCCATACCATCCAGCCCGGCGGGACCCAAAAGGTCCCGGACGATGCCATTGCGGACGAGAACGGCGTCATTGCCTGGGAACCCCAGAGCTGATGATTATTTGTAGGACTCTTGAGATGTATTGTGTAAAGGGTGGTTTCACCATCCAAATACACATTGGCTGACGGTTCGTTTGTGGCAAAATGACACAGGCCGGAAAGGCGGTGATCGACCAGCAGGAAGGAACCAAGGCGGGAGCGTCCGGGGATGACCTGGGCGTTCCACTCTCCTTATAGGCTCTCTGCTAAGAGCGCACTTACTCACCCCCCGCAAGCGGGCGGTGGTATGGTCTGCGGCCATCGTGCGTCCTCCGGGGCGGCTCCGCCGGAAGTCCTTCCCTGCCGGTATATACCTATGCATTGCTTGCTACTACTGTCAGCTGCTATAAAAGACAGTTGAAAGTCGTTCGCTTTGGTGGTATACTGAACGCGTGACAAATCGGTATGTTGAAAACCGCATAGAATAAGGCTTAGAGATTCCGAGAGTCTATCATTAAGGAAAGAAGGAAATTTTACCATGAAAATTGTAAAAACCTTGACAGCACTGACATTGTGTGCGGCTATGTTCGTCATCGCTGGAGCAGGGGCAATGTCCGCCGGCACCGCCGAAGCCGCCGAGATCGAAGTAGAAACCGCCGAAGCCGAGGCCGCTGTTGTTATGAATACGGCAACGGTTAAGGGTGTGACATGGTATCTGGTGGAAAGCGAAGCCCACCTAAGAGCCATTGGCACAGGGGAGTACGGTCTGGACAAGAACTATATGCAAAATGCGGATATCACCATGTCCAAGACAGAGTGGGTGCCAATCGGAACCGAAAGCAATCCGTTCACAGGACAGTACAACGGCAACGGCTACGAAATCAAGGGACTGACAATGACAAGTCCTACCGTCAAGATTATTGGTTTCTTTGGCTTTGCAGGAAACGCACAGCTCTACAACATTACATTGCGTGACCTTGACATTGAAACCGCAGGCGGTCAGGGCAAGTCGGTTGGCGCTATTTGCGCCAGAGCCACTGACTGCAATATCCACAGCAACGAAGTGTACTCTATTTACGACTAAACAG
>CAMWTG010000226.1 GCA_947177115.1 uncultured Clostridia bacterium | reverse complement strand
GCGCGGCGTTGCCCACCGCGCTGCCCGACTGCCACTTAGTCCGCACTGCAATCCCTTATCTGCCCAATGACGACAGCCTAGGTGTTTTCCACCACAGTCAAACCGCTTCTTAGCCTCTTTTGCAGGCAGGGTTTCAAGGAGCGATCCGGGCCCCTCCCTGGCCGGGGAGAGACGGGGTAGTTCTCCTATCCGCCATGCCCACGCAAGGCAGGCTACATCTGCACACAGCGTTCACGGCTCGAAGGCCGGGTAGCACCGCAATACAGGTTTCTACACCTGAACCGTACTTGGGTCGCGTTACCGCAAAGGGAGTACGCCCGAGCACGAGAGCAGGTCTCCACAACCGCAGGGTCGGCTTCCCCATGCCATTGGGGAACGCCCTACGGCTGCAAGCGCGGGGAGTCCGCGCTTCCCGCCCAGCACCCACCCCAAACTGGGCGTTTGCAGCAGGCACCAGGGGTTTCACAGCTATGCCCTTTAAAGGATTTTTAGGCCCTTCTTCGGAAACGGCAGATCTGACTAGGATACTGCGCCGTCGTTTAGCGAAAACAGTATACCACGGCCTGACTGAATATTCAAGAGATTATACAAATATTTCTATATTTTTTACAGTTTATTCATGATCCGCCATCCTCTGCACACAGAAAACCGCCCCTTCCGCAACGGAAGGGGCGGTCATGCCGCTTTATATTAGTTCTTGTATACCACCATCATGCCCTTATAGGTCATGTAGCAGTCCAACTTGGACACCACCTCGAAGGGAGCGTGCATAGCCAGCACCGGCACGCCGGCATCCAGGGTGTCGATGTTCCGGTTGGCCATGTAGCAGGCCACGGTGCCGCCGCCGCCGGCGTCCACCTTGCCCAGCTCCGCCATCTGCCAGATGACGCCGTTCTCATCAAAGATCCGGCGCACATAGGCCACCAGCTCGGCGGCGGCATCGGACGCGCCGCCCTTGCCCCGGCTGCCGGTATACTTGCAGAGCCCGATGCCGTAGTTGATGAAGGAGGAATTCCGCTTCTCGTACACATCCCCGAAGTTGGGGTCATAGGCCGCCGTCACATCGGCGGACAGGCAAAAGCTCTTCTCCAGGCACACCCGCACAGGCACGTTCTGGCTGTCGCACAGGTCCTCCATGAAGGTATCGAACGCGGCGGTCAGCATACCGGACACGCCCACAGAGCCGATCTCCTCCTTGTCCGCCAGGATGCACACCGCGGTCTTGCCGGGAACCTCCTCCAGATCCAGCAGCGCCTTCAGCGCGGCGTAGCCGCACACCCGGTCATCGTGGCCGTAAGCGCCGATCATGCTGGCATCCAGGCCAACGTCCGTGGCATTGGCCGCCGGCACCGCCTCCAGCTCGGCGGAAATGAAGTCCTCCTCCGTGAAGCCGTACTTCTCATACAGCAGCTTCATGACAGCCAGCTTCACCCGGTCCTTCTCTTCGCCCTCCATGGGCTCGCTGCCCACCAGGATGTTCAGCTGTTCGCCGGTGATGCCCTCCGCCAGGGGCTTTTTGCTCTGCTCCGCGCCCAGATGGGGCAGCAGATCGTTTACCACCAGCTTGGGCTCGTTCCCCTCGCCGATCACCACGTTGACGGTCTTGCCGTCCTTCAGCGCCACCACGCCCCGGATCTCCAGGGGAATGGTCACCCACTGGTACTTCCGGATGCCACCATAGTAGTGGGTCTTGAGGTAGGCCATCTCGCTGTCCTCATAGAGAGGGCTGGGCTTCAGGTCCAGCCGGGGGCTGTCGATGTGGGCGGCGGTGATCTGTGCGCCCTCGGCCAAGCTCTTCTGCCCGATGACCGCCAGCAGCAGCATCTTGCCCCGGTTGTCCAGGTACACCTTGTCCCCGCTCTTCAGCTCCATTCCACGCTCATAGGCACGGAAACCCTTTTCCTCAGCCAGCCGGATGCCTTCCCGGACGCACTCCCGCTCGGTCTTGCCGGCATCCAGGAACGCCTTGTAGCCCTGGCAGTACTCCTCCATGGCCTGCCGCTCACCGGCGGGCATCCGGTCATAGCCGTTCTTCTTCTCCACCAGGAGCTTCTCTTTCCATTCCTTTGCTTCCATTACAAATCTCTCCTTTTATTGATAATTTCCAATAGATCGCGGAAGAACGAACGCATCAGCGCCTCAAACGCCTCCCGGTCCTCCTCCTGGTTCTCCAGCAGGAAGGAGCAGTTGTCCCGGTACCAGTCCGCCGGCTTCTGGGCCTTGATCCTGGCCCTGGCCTGTTCCTCCGTGAGGCCGTCCCTGGCCATAATGCGTTTTAATCGGATAGCCGGCGATGCCGTCACGGCTACCGTGGCATCGCACAGCCCCCCCATCCCGGATTCTACCAGATTAATGGCATCAATGGCAAGTCCTTTTTGTGAACATTTTTGAATTTTTTGTTCCACCGCTGCGGACACAGCGGGAAATACCACGCCGTTGAGCTTTGCCAGCTCCTCCTGGTCCCCAAACACACGCTTTGCCACTGCCCGCCGGTCCAGACTGCCGTCCGGCAGGAACACCTCGCCGAAAGCGTCCCGCAATCCCTGGCGCAGCCCCTCGTCCGTTTGCAGCAGCCGGTAGTACAGCGCATCGCAGTCCACGATCTCAAATCCCATTTCCGCCAGCACGTCCAGGGCCGTGGTCTTCCCCGCACCGGTGGGGCCGGTGATGCCGATCACGATCATGCCTCGTCCTCCCCCAGGTCCACAACCTGGAATCCCGCCGCCTTTTTCAGGCGGTTGGCCACCGCCAGCCCCAGCCCCGCATCCCCAGGGCACTGGGCAAAGATGGCTGTCACATCCGTGCCGTCAAATGCCCGCAGGGCATCGAACACCCGTCGGGCCTGTTCTCCCGGGTCTTGGCTGGAGCCGATGGCCTCCACCGCGCAGCCCGGGAACCGGTCCGTGTACTCGTCAAAGCAGATCACGCCGGTATGTTCTCCCATCTGCTCCCGGATATACTGCGCGGTCCGTCCGCCCTTTCCGGCAACTACCGTTACAGGGGCTTTTGGCGCGTAGTGGCGGTATTTCATCCCCGGCGCTTTGGGCTTCTCTCCGGCGGACAGCGGCGCAAGAATGGCCTTGTCGACCGCCACCTCCCCCAAAACCTCCTGCAAAGCCTCCAGGGGCAGTCCGCCGGGCCGCAGCAGGCGGGGGACCAAGGACGTCAGGTCGATGATGGTAGATTCCACGCCCACGCCGCAGGGACCTCCATCCACGATGGCGTCAATCCTGCCATCCATATCCTCCAGCATGTGGGCGGCGCAGGTGGGACTGGGGCGTCCGGACAGGTTCCCGCTGGGGGCGGCTACCGGTATGCCCGCTGTACGGATGATTGCCAGTGTCACCGGGTGGTTCGGGCAGCGTATCCCTACGGTACCCAGGCCGCAGGTCACTTCGTCCGGCACGATCTCCCGCCGGGGCAGGATCATGGTGAGAGGCCCCGGCCAGAATTTTTCCGCCAGGGTGTAAGCCTTCTCCGGTATCTCACGGCAGTACCGCTCCAGCCAGGACGATCCCGGTACATGAAGGATCAGGGGGTTGTCCTGGGGACGGCCCTTGGCCTGAAAAATGCGGCGCACCGCCATCGGGTCCAGGCCGTTGGCCCCCAGGCCGTAGACCGTCTCCGTGGGGATGCCCAGCAAACCGCCATCCCGGAGGATGGCGGCGGCGGCGGCGATATCCTGTTCTGTCAGAAGCTTCGTTTTCATCTCACCGGCTTAACTCCATTTGCGTAAAATCGTACATCCCGCCGTTGGTGGACACTTTGGCAGTCCCGGTTTTTACGAATCCCGCCCGCTCATAGACCTTGATGGCCCGCAGATTGAAGGACGCCACGTCCATCCGGATCTTCCCGAAAGAATAGTTTTTCCCAACAAACCGGAGGACTTCTTCCAGGAAAGCCCCACCTCTCCCCCGCCCCGTCAGGCTGGGACGGAGGCCCAGGCCGATCTCGATGTTTGCGCCCTCCCGCTCCACGCAGAAAAAGCCCATCAGACCATCCCCGTCAAGGACGGAGAAATACCGGTCTCCCCGCTTCTCCGGGATCACGATCTCCTCGTAGTCCTCCGGGTCCGCCGTCATGTCGTAGAAGGCGTACTCGCCATCATATTTCCAATCATTGGCGATCTCCAGCGCCTCAGGCTGCTCCATTTTTTTGATCACCATAAGCTTACTCCCCGGCTTCCGCCAGCTTTGCCGCCTGCTCAGCGGTGGTCAGCGCATCGATAATGGGGTCAAGCCCCCCGTTGATGACGGAATCTATGGCAAAATTCTTCACATCCCCGGTCAGACGGTGGTCCGTCACCCGCCCCTGCGGAAAGTTGTATGTCCGGATGCGTTCGGAACGGTCGCCGGACCCCACCTGGCTCCTCCGCTGGGCAGCGATGGCGGCGTTCTGCTTCTCCAGCTCCGCCTCGTAGAGGCGGGTACGCAGAATCTGCATGGCCCGGTCCTTGTTCTTGTACTGGCTGCGCTCGTCCTGGCACTCCACCACCACGCCAGTGGGCAGGTGGGTGATGCGGATGGCAGACTCCGTCTTGTTGATGTGCTGGCCCCCCGCGCCGGAGGAACGGAAGGTGTCGATCTTCAGGTCACCGGGGTCGATATGGAAGTCCACCTCCTCCGCCTCCGGCAGCACCGCCACCGTAGCGGCGG
>CAMWTG010000225.1 GCA_947177115.1 uncultured Clostridia bacterium | reverse complement strand
CTTGTGGACCCCGTCATGGGGGACCACGGCAGGCCCTACCGGACCTACACCCCCGATATGTGCCGGGCCATGGCGGAGCTGGCGGATTTGGCCGATGTGATCACTCCTAACGTCACGGAGGCCGCGCTGCTGCTGGGAGTGGACTATAAGGACATCCGCCTGGACCGGGCATCGGACTGCCGCCGGTGGGCGGAGCGGCTGAGCGGGAACGGAGTGCGCTCCGTAGTGCTCAAGGGCGCGTCCCTGGAGCCGGAGACGCTGGGCGCGGTGTGCTTTGACCGGGAGGACGGGCGGATCTCCTTTGTATCCGCGCCGCTGGTCCCCGGGCAGTTCCACGGGACCGGGGATCTGTTCGCCAGCGTACTGTCCGGTGCATTGGTCCGGGGATGGTCCCTGGAGGCGGCGGCGCAGCTGGCAGCGGAGTTCACCAGCGCCTGTGCCCGGCGGCAGGGGACGCCCTGCCGGGAGGGAATGGACTTTGAACCCTTGCTGTGGCGGCTGGGACAGAGGATGGAGGAGGGGACGCATGCCGGAACTGACCACTGACGTCCGCTACGTCAAAGGGATCGGGGAGCAGCGGGCCAAGGGCCTGGAAAAGCTGGGCATCCGGACCCTCAAGGACCTGATCTCCTATTTTCCCAGGGCCTACGATGACCGGCGGAGCTATAAAAAAATCAAAGATCTGGAGGACGGGGAGAGTGCCTGCGTGGAGGCTTTGGCGGCCGCGAGCCCTACGCTGAACCGTATCCGCAAGGGCCTGGAGCTGGTGAAGCTGCGGGCGGTGGACGAGACGGGTGCTCTGGATATCACGTTTTTTAATCAGGCTTATAGGAAGGACAACATCCGGGCGGGGGAGACCTATACCTTTTTCGGCAAGGTGGAGGTATCCGGACGGAAACGCTCCATGTCCAATCCCGTTGTGGAGCGGGAAGGGGAGCGGCTGGCAACGGGCCGGATCATGCCCATCTATCCCCTTACCGCCGGGATCAGTCAGCTGACTCTGGTGAAGGCCGTGGAACAGGGGCTAGCCGCCTGCCAGAAGCTGCTGCCGGACCCGCTGCCGGACGAGGTGCGGCGGGAGCACCAGCTGTGCCATATCGGATACGCCTATGAGCAGATCCATTTCCCCGCCGGGGAGGAGGAGTTGTCCGTTGCCCGGCGGCGGCTGGTGTTCGAGGAGCTGTTTCTGCTGGCTATTGGCCTCAAACGGCTGCGGGGCAGACGGGATGAGCTGCAATGCGAACCCTGGCGGGATACGGATCTGACAGATTTTTATGGCAGTCTGTCCTTCACCCTTACAGGGGCGCAGAAAAGGGCCATAGACGATATCCGCGCCGACCTGTCCTCCGGGCGTCCCATGAACCGTCTGGTTCAGGGCGATGTGGGCAGCGGCAAGACGATGGTAGCCGCCGCCGCGATCCTCTGCGCCGTCCGGAACGGGCGGCAGGCCGCGCTGATGGCTCCCACGGAAATCCTGGCGGAGCAGCACTATAGAGGCCTGGCCCCCCTTCTGGAGAAATTGGGCGTCAGGGCGGTCTTTCTCACCGGGGCCATGCGGGTGAAGGAACGCCGCGCGATCCTGGCGGCGCTGGAGAGCGGGGAGGCACAGGCCGCCATCGGCACCCATGCCCTGATCACCGCCGATGTGGTCTACCACAACCTGGGAATGGTGGTGACGGATGAGCAGCACCGTTTTGGTGTGGCCCAGAGGTCCGCTCTGGCGGCGAAGGGGGAACGGCCCCATCTGCTGGTCATGTCCGCCACGCCGATCCCCCGGACCCTGGCGCTGATGATCTACGGCGACCTGGATGTGTCCATTATCGATGAGCTGCCTCCCGGGCGGCAGAAGATAGATACCTTTTCCGTTCCCGGCAGTTATCACCAGAGGATATACAAATTCCTGGAAAAAGAGATCGCCGCCGGGCGGCAGGCTTATATCATCTGCTCCATGGTGGAGGAGAACGACCAGATCCCTGATGACCGCAAAGCGGCTGCGGAGTATGCAAGAATGCTGCAGGAGAAGGTTTTTCCCCGCTTGACGGTGGCCTGCGTACATGGACGCATGAAGCCGGGGGAGAAGGACAAGGTCATGTCCGCCTTTGCCGCCGGAGAAATTCAGATCTTGGTCTCCACCACTGTGGTGGAGGTAGGCGTGGACGTGCCAAACGCCACCGTTATGGTGGTGGAGGACGCGGACCGCTTCGGCCTGAGCCAGCTCCATCAGCTGCGGGGCCGGGTGGGCCGGGGTCAGTACAAATCCTACTGTATCCTCATTTCAGATAACCGCAATGAGGAGACCCGCGCCCGGCTCAAGGTCATGACCCAGACCGGAGACGGCTTTAAAATCGCGGAGGAAGACCTGCGCCTGCGTGGGCCCGGCGACTTTTTCGGCCGGCGGCAGCACGGCCTGCCGGCGCTGAAGGTGGCGGATCTTACCTGCGACATGGCTCTGCTGAAGGAGGCCCAGAGTGCCGCCGTAAAACTGCTGGAGCGGGACCCGGAGCTGGAGAGCTGTCCGGAGACCGCCGGACGGGTAAAAGCAATGTTCGAGGTAAACGCGGACGCTATGAACTGACCGGAGAGGGGCGGAGTGATGGCTGTAAGACCCTATATTGGCGCGGTGAAGCTGACAGGGGAACTGGCGCAGGGATCCTATCTGACGGAACTGCCGGTGATCCAATACCTGGCGCAAGCAGGGCAGCTGGAGCTGACGAAACCTGTGACCTTTTTCGCAGGGGAGAACGGGACCGGCAAATCTACCCTGCTGGAGGCCATTGCGGTGGCTTACGGCTTCAACCCGGAGGGCGGAACGAAAAATTTTAACTTTTCTACAGAGGATTCCCATTCGGAGCTCTGGCAGGCCCTTACGCTGGTGAAGCGGGGTTACGCCAGCGATGGCTTTTTCCTCCGGGCGGAGAGCTTTTATAATGTAGCATCGAACATCGACCGGATGGACCGGGAGCCCTCCTTCGGAGGCAGAGTCGTTGACAGCTACGGCGGCGTCTCCCTCCATCACCGCTCTCATGGGGAGAGTTTTCTGGCGCTGGTACAGAACCGCTTTGGGGGACAGGGGGTGTACCTCCTGGATGAACCGGAGGCGGCGCTGTCCCCTACCCGGCAGTTGACGCTGTTGGCGCAGATCGATGAGCTGGTCAAAGAGGATTCGCAGTTCATTATCGCCACCCACTCCCCCATTCTGATGGCGTATCCCGGCGCGGAGATCCTGGAATTTTCCGAGAAGGGAATTCGCTCTGTTGCCTACCGGGAGACGGAACACTACCAGGTCACGCGGCGGTTTCTGGAGGACCCGGAGAGGATGCTGCGGTATTTGCTGGAGGAGTAGCGGAAGATCCAGCGAAAAGACCGTTTCCGGACCGCCGGTTTTCGCATAGAATGGGGAAAACGGGAGGGGGCTGCGTATGGATCCGCGAGAGCTGACTTTGTTTGTAACGGCCACGGCCAACAGCCTGTACGACAGTTTGCCGCCGGCCCAGCTGGCGGTATTGGCGGCAGTGTTTACCCAGCTGGGGGACACCTTGGAGACCTTGGCGGCTCAGGCGGCGCTGCTGGAGGCCGGGTGTCATGGCGGATCGGGATCATGCAGAGGCTGAGGCTGGCCGGGTATCCGCCTCCGGACCCGGGTCACGGAGCAATTGCTTCCGAACGGAAAGTTCGGAAGTAATTGCTTTGCGGCAGCCGGACGGGGCCCGTGCAAGAGCCTTTCGCGGAATTGCCGGCGTTTCCGGCGGCAGCATTTTCAAGCGGAGCAGGTGAAACAGACGGTAGACATTTTCCTTCTCAGGGAGTATACTGAATCTATTCTGTTTGACTGGGGAAGGAGGCGTGGCGCATGGTACAGTGGATCGAGGCGCCGGACCAGCGGGAGCAGATCGCCCGCCGGATATTGACGGCGCTGCCGGAATGGTTCGGTATGCCGGAGAGCCGGGAGAACTATATTCGGGAGAGCCGGTCCCAACCCTTTTGGGCGGATCTGGAGGGCGGCGCAGCCCGGGGATTCCTGAGTTTGAAGGAGACGAGCCCCTTTACGGCGGAGCTGGCCGTCATGGGCGTTCTGCCTTCCTGCCACCGTCAGGGAATCGGACGGGCCCTGTTCGCGGCATTCTATCGGTACGCCCGGGAACGGGGATACGCCTTCCTGCAGGTCAAAACCGTTCGGGAGGGCTGTTATACAGCTTACGATCAAACCAATGCTTTTTACCGCAGCCTGGGATTTAGGGAGCTGGAATGTTTCCCTGGACTGTGGGACGAGTGGAATCCCTGCCAGATATATGTCATGGCAGTTCAATGAAGAGGAGGCCAGCTATGAGGAACAAGAACACCGCCGCTCTGCGGGAATTTTTAAAAGGCTACCGCGCCATAGATGAGGCGGACGCACACCCCACCGACCAGCAGGAGCGCCTGCCCATGCCGCCGCTTGCCCTCCGCCGGGGCGGAGAGGTCGTGGCCTTGCCGGAGCAGGACGTAACGCCCTTCGGCTCCCTGCTGGAAAACCGGTGCAGCCGGAGGAGCTATGATGGCAGTCCCCTGACAATGGAAGAACTGTCGTTCCTGCTGTGGGCCGCCCAGGGGGTGAAGCAGGCGGGCGAGCATCGGACCCTGAGCACCGCGCCCTCCGGCGGCGCACGGCACCCGTTGGAGCTGTATGCCTTCGTCA
>CAMWTG010000224.1 GCA_947177115.1 uncultured Clostridia bacterium | reverse complement strand
CGCGGAGAAGCGCCTGGACCAGTTCTGCCGCCTGGTCTGGTCAATGCTGACCGGCGGCGGGCTGACAGATGTGGAGCTGCCAAAAATCGAATATCCGGCCCGTGCGGAGTTCTCAGGAGAAGAGGTGGATGGCAAGCTGCTGCTGAGCCGGTTCAAGATAGAGAGTGGTCTTGTGCTGGACCTTCATGCGGAGGACTTCTCCTTTGTGACGCTCTGGCCAAAGCCGGAGGCGGGCTATGACGCCTACCTCGCGTCCAAGAGCGAGTACCGGAAACTCTTCCAGCTGCTGTCCCGGCCCGGTTGCCTGGAATTAGTGGAATATATGTATAGCACGGAGGTCCTCTATTTTATTCCGGAGGTAGCTGCAAAAGAGATAAAATTACCTGTGCAGCAGGTACGGGAACTGCTGGAAGCGATGGACGAACGGCAAATGGTGTGGTCGATTCAGCTGGAATTGATGGAAGGGACGGTAACAGCTTATCAGATTGCAGAATCGATGGGGATGGTCCCTTTCCTGTATATGGCCCGCTGTTTAATGCAGAGGGGAACGAATCTGACCTATCAGGTAGAAAATGACACACCCGTCTTTAAAGGCGGGCTTTGGAAGGAAGAAAAGGAAATTACAAATGAAAAGAAATAAAAGGACCCCTGCGGCGCGGGAATACTTCCGTGCTTTCTATGAGAAAAACCACCTGCATTTTGCGGTGGGGATGACGTTTAACGTTTTGTCGCTGGGCGTCAGCTTCTTTGTATCCTGGGTGCTGGGGGCGGTGATGGATACGGTCACAGCAGGAGACCTGGGGCGGCTGAAAACTATTCTGCTGCTTACGGTGGGCGTGACGGCGCTCAATATCCTGCTGGACGCGGGCTATTACGGGGGCCGGGCTTTGTTCATCCACCAAGCCCTGGGGCAGTACAAGGCCCTGGCCTTCCGGAAGCTGTCGGAGAAGAGCATCAGCGCCTTCTCCCAGGAGAACACCGGACGGTACCTGTCCACGCTGACCAACGATGTGACCACTATTGAAACGGATTACCTGCAAAACGCCTTTGATCTGCTCATGCAGGTCCTGCTGTTCTTCGGCGCACTGGCAATGATGTGCTGGTACAGCCCCGTGCTGACATTGATTGCGGTTGTTCTGAGCCTGCCGCCCATTGTGCTCTCCCTGCTCACAGGGGAACCTATGGCGAAGCGGGCCAAGGACGTCAGCGACAGGAACGAGGGGTTTATGGCCCAGATCAAGGACCTGCTCAGCGGCTTCGCCGTTATCAAGAGCTTCAAGGCGGAAAAGGAAGTGGGAAAGCTCTTCGACAGCGCCAACCGGACGGTGGAGGACGCGAAGCGCCGCCGCCGGTATTTCGAGGGCGGCGTGCGCTGTCTGTCCGGCACGTTCAGTCTCATCTTTCAGATTGGCATCTTTATCATCGGCGCGTATCTCGCTATCCGGGGAGACATCACCAGCGGCACGGTGATCGTGTTCGTGAATCTTTCCGGCTATCTGGTGCAGTCCATCGGCAGCATTCCCCAGTACTGGGCCGCCCGGAAGGCGGCGGCGGGGCTGGTGGAGAAGCTGGCGGAGGTCACGGAAGAGAACGCGGAAAGGTCCGGCGAGGCCATCGTCCCGGAGTTGAACGACGCCATCACGCTGGAGAACGTCACCTTCGGCTACGAGCCGGAAAAGCCGGTGCTGCGGGAAGTGTCCATGCGGCTGGAGGCCGGGAAGAAATACGCACTGGTGGGCGGCTCAGGGTCCGGGAAGTCTACGCTGCTGAACCTCCTCATGGGGGCCTACGACGGGTATGAGGGCTCCATCGCCATCGACGGCAAGGATCTGCGGGAGATCAATACCGACAGCCTCTACGATGTGATGAGCCTCATCGGGCAGAATGTGTTTCTTTTTGACGGCACGCTATATCAGAATATCACCATGTTCCGGGACTTCCCGGAGGACAGGCTGGAGGCGGCGGTCCACCGCTCGGGGCTGGACGGATTGATCGAAGAGAAGGGGGAACATTACCGCTGCGGGGAGAACGGCTGCGGCCTGTCCGGCGGGGAGCGTCAGCGGGTGTCCATCGCCCGGTGCCTGATGCGGGAGACGCCTGTTTTATTATTGGACGAAGCTACAGCGGCGCTGGATAATCAAACAGCATTTACAGTAACAGACTCGATCCTGCATCTGGACGGACTGACCAGAGTGGTGGTGACCCACCGGCTGGAGGCGGCGCTGCTGGAGCAGTATGATGGGATTTTCGTCCTGCGGAACGGGAGGGTCTGCGAAGAAGGGCAGTTTGCGGACCTTATGGTGCGGAAGGAATATTTCTACTCGCTGTATACGGTGGCAAACGGATGAGAGAAGGCCGGAGGCTGTATGCCTCCGGCCTTTCCGCATTGGTCAGCCGATGCCCCGCTCATCAGCGTGCTCGAAATGAATGTTGTCCGCTGTGACCGGATCGAACCGGACGTTCTCTGTGTTGACCGCCTCCGCCCAGGCGTTGAACTGGGAAACGATGTCCTCTTCGCTCATGGCGAGCAGCGTCTCCAGGTCCGTGTCCTGCCAGAAGGTGTCGATGGCGTTCATCATCCCGCTCACGCAGGCGTCCCGTTCCTCCACCGCTACGGTGGACTTATCGGAAATGTGGTAGGAGATGTCATAGTACAGATCGCACCAGGCGTTGACGATGCCGCCTTCCCTGCTGTACTTCATGGGCAGGCTGCGGGACCAGCCGGGGTCCTGCTCCGGATCGCCGGTGTAGAGGGCGCGGACCCTCTGGCCGTTCTCCGTGCCGGAAAGGCGGCAGGTCAGGGCGATGAAGGCTTTTTCCTCCGCGGACAGTTCCACTCCGTAATCGTCCCAGATCACATCGCAGTTGATGCGGTCCCAGGCATCGGGGTTGGCGTTGGCCCAGTCCAGCAGGCGCTGGTTGAAGGATTCCAGGGATTCATTCTGCGTATCCCATTGGCGCAGGGTCAGGAGCGCGTCATAGTCCTCCCGGGTGGCCTGGGGGACCTCACGCTGCTCCGTTGAAAGCTCGGCAGTGCCGAGGGAAATCGTGGAGCGGGCGGCGGCGTTTCTCTGGCGGGTCTCGTCAAACTCCGCCTGTTCCTCGGCTGTGGCAAGGCGAAGGCCGGAGAGTTTGCCGTCCGTGTAGACCGTGTGCAGCTCCACCGCGCCATCGGAGAAGCCGGTCCCCGTGTGCTCAGTGATCCACATGCCCTCCTGCTCATCGTAGATGCCCCGGACCTCCCTGCCCTGGAACCACATGGTCAGGCCGTTGCCGTCCAGGTCCGGGTCGTTGAATTCCCAGGTCAGGCCGAAGGGCGCGTAGGGCGTCAGCTGGCGGTCCCACTGGTTGGCGGATTCTCTGGAGCTCTGGGCATGGAGCTCGGCATCGGGATCGTCAATAAAGATATAGCCGCCGCCTTGTGTGACCTGCGTACCGCCAAACTGGCGCAGATAATAATCCGCCACCCCATTCGCAGCGGCGTCGAGGTCCGCAGGTTGGTCGGAGATCAGCGAGGAGTACGTGACGCTGACCTGCAAAGCCTCGTCAGGCGTTGCGGAAGACAACATTGTGTATCTCCCCAGCTGGTCCTCCGGCGGATTCAGCTGTACCAGCCTCTCCATGCTTGCTTTCGTATACAAAAGCCTTCTCTGATAGTCGTTTACAGTCAGCACATCCGGGTCCAGGATACGCATCGTGACATCGTACTCCAGCGTGGCCGTGCCGCCGTCTTCCGTCCTGGCGGACGCTACATCGGAAAAGGTCCGCTCCTGCCAGTTGTGCGCTGTCAAAGGCTCATATACCTGGTGGAAATAGTTGTAGAATGCACGGGACGGCGTTGTCTCCGTAAGGCTGTGATAGTCCGCACCGTCTGCGCCGGACTGATACGGCCCGGCCAGCCCGGCATCCTCCGGATGTGCTGCGCTGTACTGGCCATAGCGTTCAATGAGCGCCATGGCCTCCGGCGTGTCGAACTCGATCCACATTTTCTGCTGGTATTCCGCCACCGTCATGTCCCCATAGCCCTCGAACCACAGGGAGGCCAGGCGGTCCAGCTCCTTCTTGGTGAAGGTCCCGTCCTGAGCGCCGGGATAAGGGGTGCTGTCCTTTGCCGCCGAGGTGGCAAACCCCACCCCCACGCAGCAGACCAGTACCACCGCCGCCAGGATGGCGGCAATAGAACGCTTCTTTGTTTTCATGATCGCAATGATCCTTTCTTCGATCGCATTTTTGCTGAACGCGCTGGCGAAGGGCCCCAGGCCGCTCTTTTTTTCCTCCATGGAGATCAGCGTCAGGGCGTATTTCGACCGGCTGTCCAGGCCCAGCCGCCGCACCACCGCTTCATCGCAGCGCAGCTCCATGTCCCGGTTGGCCAGCACGTACATGGCCCATACCAGGGGGTTGAACCAGTGGACGCAGGCCGTGAGGGCCAGCGCCATCTTCCACAGGGCGTCCAGCCGCCGGATGTGGGTCAGCTCGTGCTCCAGCACGCAGGTCAGGCGGGCTGTATCGGACCAATCCGTAGCATCGGGGAAGAGGATGACGGGCCGGATCACGCCGTAGGTCACAGGCGCGTCCACCCGGTCCGACCGCCGCAGGAAGACCGTCCGCCGCAGCCGCCGTTCCGCCAGCATGGAGCGGAGCCCCTCATCCTCCACCGGCAGCGCGGTCCGGAACGCCCTGCGGCAGCGGAGGCAGGCGATCAGGAAGAACGC
>CAMWTG010000223.1 GCA_947177115.1 uncultured Clostridia bacterium | reverse complement strand
CCCTTGGCCTGCTCCACATCGTCCCACTGGCCGGTCAGATACATATACCTCTCGTTTACCCGCTGGAATTCATCGATAGCGCCGATATTCACCGTGCCCAGGCTGTTGATCTCCCGCTTGATCTCATTGACCCGGCGGGCCGCCTTAGCCGCGCTCTCCAGCTCAATGCGCTGCTCCATGGCGGCGGAGTGGCCAAGCTCGTAGTTTTCCCACAACTTGTCCAGGATAGTCTTCTCCTCCATGTCCCCTGTGCCCAGCTTCTGCTCCAGGCGGCCGGCCTCGCGCTCCGCCTCCAGCAGCGCATCGTTGCTTTCTTTCAGCTTCTGCCCCATGGCGGTCCGCTCCTGCTCCAAGCGGAGCCTGGCATCCTGCAGCTGCCTCAATACCGCCTGCCGCTCCTGGGCCTGGAGCCGCAGGGAGGCCGCCTCCTCCGCCTTTCGATCCATTTCCGCTTCATCATCGGCAATCGCAGACCGGTAGGCGCTCATGCGCTCCAGCCGCTGCTCCCGGTCCCCGGCTAGATCCTGCCGGGTCTGCTCCATCCGGGCCAGGGCCTCTTGCCCGGCCTCCCGCTGGGCGCGGCAGCCGGCCAACTGCTCCTTCCGCTGCGCCATACCGCTGCTGAGGCGGTTTGAATATTCCTGCAGATCCGTCTGGCCCGCCAGCTTTTCCTGCGCGGCCTGCCGCAGGGACGCGGCCTCTGTCTCCCGCTCCCCGATCTCCTGCCGGACCGCCTGCCGCTGCTGCCGGTTATCCTGCAGGCGCTGGGTCAGAGCCTCCTGCTCGCCCTCCAGGTTTTCCTCATTGGCCCGGATGCCCTCCAGCAGCGCCTCATACTGATTTACCTCACCCTGGCGTTTTAACACCGCATCCTCGGCGGTGCGCCGCTGGCTCTCGGCCACCTGCAGCTCATACCGGGCGGCGGACAGCTCCCGGGCGGCCTCATCCTTCTCCTTCTGCGCGGCAGCAAGGCGGCCCGCCAGCTCCTCCCGCCGTTTCTTCAGCATCTCAAGCTCATTGGCGCGGGACAGCACGCCCGCGCTCCTGGACACGCTGCCGCCGGTCATGGACCCGCCCCGGTTGATGAGCTGGCCGTCCAACGTGACGATGCGGAAACGGTTCTGGTACTTCCGCGCAGCGGCAATGCCGCTGTCCAGATCCTCCATAACCACCGTGCGGCCCAGAAGATTCCGGAAAATATTGCTATACCGGCCATCAAAGCTGACCAGCCGGGAGGCTATGCCTACAAAGCCCGGCTCGTTTTCCACGCCCTGCTCCCGCAGCTCGTCCCCGCGGATGGCGGTGAGGGGCAGGAAGGTGGCGCGGCCCCCATCCCGCTGCTTGAGGAACTGGATGGCTCCCTTGGCCTCCTCCTCCCGGTCCACCACAATGTTCTGCATCCCGGCCCCCAGGGCGGTCTCCAGGGCAATGGCATAGCGCCCCTCAACCTTCATCAGGCTGGCCACCGGCCCGTGAACGCCCCGCAGGGCATTCCGCTCCGCGGCCTGCATCACCAGCCGGACAGCTTTGCTGAACCCCTCGTACTCCTTTTCCATCTCCGTCAGCATCCGGATGCGGGAGTCCAGGTTATTCTGCTCCATGGTCAGCTGCATATGGGCGTTGGCGGCATCTTTCTCCCGTTTCTCCCGGCTTTCCATACGCAGGGCGTGGCCCTGGATGATATTGACAGCGGCCTGGGCATCCTCGCGGGCGTCCTCCAAAGACCGGCGGGCGGCCCCGGCCTCTTTCCGGGCCGCCTCCCACTGGGCCTGAACCGTATCCAATTCCTGACGGACGGCCTCCCGGCGGTCTGTCATCTGTTCCAGGGCCGCCTCCAATGCAGCCAGCCGCTCCCGGCCTTTTGCGGCGGCATCGGACGCCAGCGTTTCCCTGGCCTGCAGCGCACTGATCTCTCCGCCGGCTTCTCCGGCGCTTTCGGCGGCGGCGCGGACCTTTTCCATCAGTCCGGCCAGCTCTTCCTCCAATCCGGCAATCTGACCGTCCAGTTCCTGCAAATGCTGCTTCTGGGCATCGATCCCGGCCTGCGCGTCTTGGCTGCGGACCTCCTGCCGCGCCAGCTCCGCCTCCAGCTCCGCAATGGAATCCTGCCGGTGCCGGATGTTGGTGTGCAGCAGCTCTGCCGCAGCCTCCCGGTCCCGGGCCTGGGAGGCAAGGGAGTCAATCTCCTGTCTGGCCAGCTCCTGACCGGTATCATTCTCCTGCATCCGCAGAGAGAAACGATCATTTTCTTCATACAGCGCATCCTGCAGCGCCTGCGCCTGCGCCTGCCGCTCTTTAGCGGCGGCATATTCCGCCTGCAGGCGGTTTTTGGCGGTTTTGATCTCCTCCAGGCGCTCGATCCACAGGGATATTTCCAGCGTACGCTGCTCATCCCGCAGCAGCAGGAACCGCCTGGCCGTCTCCGCCTGCTCCCGCAGAGGGTCCACCTGCAGTTCCAGCTCGCTGATCTTATCATTGATCCGCAGCAGATTTTCCTGCGTGCGCTGCAAGCGGCGCTCGGATTCCTCCTTACGGTGGCGGAACTTGGAAATCCCCGCCGCCTCCTCAAAGATCTCCCTCCGGTCAGCGCTGCGGACGGAGAGGATCTCATCGATCCGCCCCTGACCCACAATGGCGTACCCCTCCCGGCCCAGACCGGTATCCATAAACAGCTCGTTGACATCCTTCAGACGGACGGACTGCTTGTTGATATAGTATTCACTGTCCCCGCTGCGGTAGTAGCGGCGGGTCACCATGACTTCGCTGCTGTCAACAGAAGGGAACATCCCGGCGCTGTTGTCCAGTACAAGCGTTACTTGGGCAAATCCCACGGGGCCGCGCTTCTCCGTGCCGCCGAAAATGACGTCTTCCATCTTGTCGCCCCGAAGGCTCCGAGCGGACTGCTCCCCCATGACCCAGCAAATGGCATCGGAAATATTGGATTTGCCTGAACCATTGGGTCCTACAATGGCGGTGATGCTTTCCCCGAAGTTCAGGACGGTTTTATCCGGAAAGGATTTGAATCCCTGGATTTCCAATGCTTTTAGGTACACAGAACCACCCCTTTCTTCTCAAAACTTCTCAAAGCATTGCAGCGCAACGGTTTTGCGGCTTTTGTATTTTTCATATCGTCTCAAATCCTGGCGTATTTTCTCGCTCAAGTGGTGCAAAAATTGGTGTAAAACCGATGGGCGTTTCATTTTACACCACAAAAAACAGGAAACCTTTGGAGCTGTAAGGATGAGAGGTTTTAAACAGGACAGTGAACTCTCTTTCGAGAACTTGTGCCACATAATGCCGTCACTTGAAACGCAGTGTAGTGCTACGAGATCTTAACGGCCCCATTGAGCGCCATTACTGTTTCAACTTTTTTGTCTCGGAACGCCTTTGCGTAAGTTTCCATTGTAGTGCGTATGTTCCGATGCCCCATGACATCTTGGAGCACCTTAATGTTGATGTTCTGCTCACACATACGGGTACAAAAAGTGTGCCGCAGGATACGAGCGCTGATCTTCGGAAGATAGCACGGCTCGCGCCCCTCTTCCCGCGCTTTTGCGTACTCTTCCTTGTTATACGAGGTTGTGATCCCTTGGATCGTGTCGTAGATAAAGGATTGCGTGTAGACTTGCCCGTTGTTATTGAGGAAAACAAAATCGCTATATCCATCCACAACGAACTTTTTCTTTTTCGACTTCCGCTTCCCGCGTTCCCGCTGTAAAACTGCTCTCACCTCATCTAACATTGGAATCTCACGGAAGCCCGCTTCTGTCTTGGGCGCAGATATCCTATAGCGATAGTTGCCATCTTCCCCTCGTTTATACATGGGTCACATGGATAATGCCTTCCTCAAAATCACAGTCACACCATCTTAGGCCAAGCGCTTCTCCAATCCGCATTCCCGTACCAAGCAGCACCGTAAACAGGTTTGCCATCCTGCCATATTTCTCGGAAGCGTAGATGTAATCAATAAAGATCGCTTGCTGCTCTACAGTCAACGGCTCCCTGCAGGCAGGATTCAATTCGGCAGTCTTGCGGAAATTGCGGAACGCATTCAATACAGGATTCACGCGGATGATATTATCCATTACAGCATTCTCAAACAGCTGATAGATAATGGAATGTACTATCTGAGCGGTGGTCGGGTTAACACCAGATTCGCTTACCATGATTTGATACAGTTTTTGAATTTCTGTGGGTTTTACTCTGCCTATTGGGCGATGTCCAATCACAGGCTTAATGTGCTTCCTGTATATATCATTGTAGCAACAACGGGAACTCTCCCTCAAATCCTTGCGGATATCCATAAATTGCTCATAGAGATCATCCCACAGTTGTATGCTCAGCGTCCCTGGTCTTAATACTGTCATCAAAGTCCTTCAGTATATGTTTTTCCATATCCCGCAATTCCTGCGAATCACGCTGCCCCTCCTTTAGCTTGTCAGTATTCACCAGTTTCCAGCTATACACGGCATACCGTTCACCTGTGCTGTTCATGTAACGGAACATATACTTCCCGTCTAAACGCTGACTCTCCCCATTCCGTAGAACTCAACCTTTGCTGTCCCTGCGTTTTTCTGGCATAACGACTCCTTTTCTGGAAAAGAAATCTGACATATTTTTTTATTTTACCACATCAGATTCCCTTTTGCAAGTTTCAAGCCACAAGGGGAGTGCCCAAACACGCAGTTAAAGGAAGTCAAAAACAGAAAAGGGGACAGAA
>CAMWTG010000222.1 GCA_947177115.1 uncultured Clostridia bacterium | reverse complement strand
CCACGGGGTCCACCGCTTCCTCCTCCGGAAGCGGTCCGGCCGGGTGTGCGTCTGACGCACACCCGGCTGCAGGAAGGATCGCTGCCAGACATAACAGCAGAGAGAGAATACGCTTCATCCCGGAAACCTCCCGTTTCTCATTTTGTCCAGCATACCATATCCTTGGAAAAATTGCACCCTATTCTTTCACGCTTCCGGCGGAAATTCCGCTGATAATGTACTTGGAGAAGAAGCAGAACGCGATCATAATGGGCACCGCGGAGACTGCCACCACCAGATAGGTCGCGCCCAGGTTGGTGGTAATGTCCCGCACGGCGGACAGCTCCGCCACCATCACGGGCAGGGGCCGCTTGGCGGGGGTGTTGATGAGCAGCATAGGGATCAGGTAGCTGTTCCAGCTGCCGATAAACGCGCCGATGGCCATGGTTGCAATGCCGGGGGCCATAATGGGCAGGACGATCTTATGGAAGATAGCCAGCTCGCTGGCCCCATCGATACGGGGCGCCTCCAGAATGGCCTTGGGCATAACGGAGAGGATGTACTGCCGCAGGAAGAACACCGTAGCCGGGCTGGCGATGGAGGGCAGGATCAGAGGCCAGTAGGTATCGATAAGGCCCATCTTGTTCACCAGGTCGTAGAAGCCCAGCATACTCAGCTGGGAGGGCACCATCATGAACACCAGCAGGGCGGTAAAAATGACCTTCGCCCCGGGGAACTTGTAGTAAGCCAGCCCATAGGCCGTGAGAGCGGAGAAGTAGGACGCCAACACCGTGTTGCACACCGCCAGGAACAGGCTGTTGAGAAAGCCCCGGCCCAGATTCATATTTTCGCTGACGATCTCCCAGTTTTGGGCCAGGCTGGCTCCGGGCGCCAGAGAGAAGGTGGTCATGATCTCATTGCCCGAGCGGGTGGCGTTGACGATCATCAGCCAGAAGGGAGTGAAGCACAGTACGCTCAGCAGAATGAGGAACAGATACAGGAGGCTCTTGACGCTCGTGGATCTCACTTTTTCAGCAGACATGGCTTAGTCCTCCTTTTGGTTCATCAGTTTGAAGGCGATGCCGCAGAACACCGCGATGATCAGGAACAGCACAAAGGCCAGGGCGGCGGCATAGCCCATCTGGTTCTTGTTGAAGGCCATGTCGTAAATGTAGAACACAGCCGTGTAAAGGGACCGTCCCGGCTCGCCCTTGGTGCCGGAGAGCAGATAGGGCAGGTCAAAAAGCTGGAGCCCGCCGATGAGGCTGGTCACCGCCACGTAAAGCATGATCGGCCGCAGCAGGGGCATGGTGATCTGGGAGAAGGTCTGCCAGCGGCCCGCGCCGTCCAGAGTGGCGGCCTCAAAGTAGGATTTGTCGATGCCTTGGACGCCAGCCATTAACATAATGAAGCTGTTGCCGAACCACATCCAGGCGCCCACCACGCCCACTACCAGCTGGGCGGTCATACCCTCGCCGGTGAGCCAGTTGATGGGGGAGGAGATGATTCCTGCCGCCATCAGGATCTGGTTGATAGAGCCGAAGCGCCAGTCCAGCAGGGTCTTAAACAGGAATGCCACCGAGGTGCAGGCAATGAGGTTAGGCAGGTAAAACAGAGCCCGGAAGATGCTCAGACCCCGCATACGGTACTTGATGTCGTTGAAGATGACAGTCAGCAGCAGGGCCAGACCCAGCTGGAGGACGATATTCACGCCCCACATCTTCAGGGTGTTGACGAACGCGTCCCGGAACAAGGGGTCCTTGACGGCCCGGACATAGTTGTCAAAGGCTACGAAGGTCTCCTTGCCGAAGCCCTTGTAACTCAGGAAACTCATCTGGAATGTGCGGAATACAGGATAGATGTTGAAAACCAAAAACGCGATCACGAAGGGCAGACAGAACAGGATGCCGTAGCGGTTGCGCCGCTCCAGACCGCCTTTCCCAGCCGGCTTGACCTTCTGTACGGTTGCTTTCTCCTTTACAGCCAATGAAATCGCCCCGCCTTTCTTTTCTTAAATTGAAGACCCGGGACGGAGCTTTTCTCCGCCCCGGGTGTATGAGGGTGCTTGGATACTCGATTCAGATCGGTCAGGGCTGAACGGGCGCGTCAGCGGGGACGCTCAGTTCGGGGTACTGCGCCATAACGGTGGTATAGAATTCCTTGAGGGCCGCTTCCTTGGTCTGCTCGCCCTTCTGCACAGACATGATGGCGTTGCCGAAGGCGTCCTTGATGGCATCGTCATAGCCGGTGATTAGGCTGTAGTCAATGCTCTCCATCTCCTTGAGGTAGAAAGCGTAAGTATTCTGATTGCCGAAGGAGGGGTTCTGATAGTCGCTGTTGGCGTCCAGGACAGCCTTGTTGTTGACCACGTCGCCGTTGGAGGCTTCCAGCCACCACTGGGCGGTGTCATCGTTCAGGGTGCAGAACTCAATGAACTGCTGGGCGGCTTCCTTATGTTCGCTGTACTCGTTGACGGTCAGGAAGGTGCCGCCGCCGAAGAAGCCGCACACGCCGGAGCATATGCCGAAGTTGCCCTTGTTGCCCTCGGCGTTGTCGCGGACGATCAGAGCGCCCCAGGAGGGCATTACGTAGGAGAAGACCTGGGTGATGTTGTCGCCGCCGGCCTCGCCCTCGCTCATCAGGGCGTCCTTATCCATGCTCCACACGTCGTCGCTGTCAGCCAGCTGGGGCAGGGGGCCTGCCATGGAGGCGTACCAGGGGGCGGACCACTCTTTGGCGAAGGCTACGTAGTTGTTCTGATAGAGGTCCACAGCACAGTCAAAGTAGTCCAAGCGGTCCTGATCGACAATGATCTGGCCGTCCTTGACCCAGGGATTGGAACTGATGGAGAACCAGCGCAGGGAACCGGTGTCGCCGAAGATGGAGTAGCCGTGTTCCTTCAGGGTCTTGGCAGTGGCCCGAATCTCATCAAAGGAGGAGAAGTGCTTGGCGATTTCATCGGGATCGCTGGTGCCGAAAACCTCCTCGGCCAGATCCAGACGGTAGATCACAGAGCCGGGGCAGGCCTGATAGCTGATGGCACGCAGGACGCCGTCCTCATCGCAGCCAGCCTCGTAGGTATAGTCCACCAGCCGGGTCTTGACCTCGTTGTCCAGAGCGCTCAGGTCGGCGGAGAAACCGGCCTCGAAGAAATCAGGGAGCATCTGGGGCTCTCCCACGAATACGTCAACGTCCTTGCTTTTGCCGCCCAGGGTTTGCATGATCTTGGTCTTGAAGTCGGCGGAGTCGAAGACTACTACTTCCACGTGGTTTCCGGTCTCGGCCTCATAGCGCTCGGCGAACTGCTCCAGGTCCTTGGCCAGGGTCCACAGAACGATGTCGTTGGCCTTGCCAGCGCCATCGGAACTGCCGGAGCTGCCGGGGTCGGAACTGGAACTGCCGGGGTTGCTGCTGCCGGGATTGCTGTCGTTTCCGGAGCCGCCGCAGGCGGCCAGCGACAGGACCATAACCAGGGAGAGGATCAATGCGGCGAATCTTTTCATGATGATACTCCTTCCATATTGCCGTTTTGTTTTGTTTGGTTCGGCTTTCTGTAAAAGATTGTATCAAAAGATCCCCTCGATCTGAAATGGGGCAAATTTTAGGGGGGTGTCATTTTTTGTTCGGCGCGGTCTAAAAGAGGGACCCCATTTTTGTATAGTCTGCCAGGCGCAGAGATACCGGACTGTCAGATAATATAGTTGACACACCTGAAAAATTGAGCTTATGATTTTTTGGTATGGACCGTCCCATTCATATGAAAATGCAAATCACCAGAATTTTGTCAAACTTACTCTTGACAAACAAAAAAAGTGCAGGTATAATACACCTTGCGTTCCAAAGACAGCAGGTAGGGTTTGCCAGTGAAGGCTGCCCGGAAATCCTGCCGAGGATTGCCGATCATTATGATTAGCACGGTCTTTGCGTCCTGACGCAGAGACCGTTTTCCGTTTCTTGAACGCACTTTCCCATTGCGAATTCTAATGGAGGTGAAAACAAGAATGCCTAACGCAAAGGTTCTCAGCGAGAAGCAGGCCATTGTCGCCGATCTGACCCATAAGCTGCAGAACGCCGCCGCCGGCGTGCTGGTGGACTACAAGGGCATCACCGTGGCCGAGGACACTGCTCTGCGCGCCGAGCTGCGCAAGAACAATGTTGAGTACGCCGTGGTGAAAAACACCCTGCTCCAGTTCGCCGTCAACAACTGCGGCATGAACGAGCTGGACAGCCTGCTCAACGGCGCCACTGCCATGGCCATCTGCCACGATGACCCCGTAGCCCCCGCCCGGGTGGTCAATGACTTCGCCAAGAAGATCGATGGTCACTTCGAGATCAAGGGCGGCTTCATGGATGGCAAGCCCATGCCCCTGAACGAGGTGCTGGCTCTGGCCGCCATTCCCCCGCTGCCCGTTCTGCAGGCCCAGGTCCTTGGTACCATGCTGGCTCCCATTTCCGGCCTGGCCTGCGTTCTCAAGCAGATTGCCGAGAAGCAGGGCGCTCCCGCCGAGGAAGCCCCCGCCGCTGAGTAAGCGGCACGATTCCCCCAAAAATATTTATTTTACTGAAACATTATTAGGAGGTAACTAACAATGGCTAGTGAGAAAGTCACCGCTATGATCGAAGAAGTTAAGGCTCTGACCGTTCTGGAGCTGAGTGAGCTGGTTCATGCTCTGGAGGAAGAGTTCGGTGTTTCCGCCGCCGCTATGGCTGCTCCCGCCGCCGGCGCCGCCGCTCCCGCTGCTGAGGAGAAGACCGAGTTTGACGTGGTCCTGACCGGCTTCGATGCCGCCGCCAAGATCAAGGTCATCAAGG
>CAMWTG010000221.1 GCA_947177115.1 uncultured Clostridia bacterium | reverse complement strand
ATCAATACCGGTGTGACGGGTGTAGATTTTGTTGCGATCAATACGGACAAGCAGGTGCTCAATGCGTCCGTGGCCCCGTACAAGATCCAGATCGGCGAGAAGCTGACCAACGGTCAGGGGGCGGGCGGCAAGCCCGAGGTGGGCCGAAAATCCGCCGAGGAGAGCCGGAGCCAGATTTCCAAGGCGCTGGAGGACACCGATATGGTGTTCATCACCGCCGGCATGGGCGGCGGAACCGGCACCGGTGCGGCTCCCATTGTGGCCGAGATTGCCCGCGAGATGGATATCCTCACGGTGGGCGTGGTGACCAAACCCTTCTGGTTCGAGGGACGCCACCGGATGCAGCAGGCCGAGGAGGGCATTGCGGAGCTGCAGGAAAAGGTGGATTCCCTGGTAGTCATCCCCAACGACCGTATCAAGCATGTCACCGATCAGAAGATCACCTTTGCCAACGGTTTCCAGATTTCCGATGACGTGCTGCGGCAGGCGCTGCTGTCCATTACGGATCTGATTGGCAAGGCGGGATTCATCAATCTGGACTTTGCCGATGTGACCGCCATCATGAAGGGCGCCGGTCTGGCCCACATGGGCGTGGGCACCGCCGCTGGTAAGGACAAGGCCGAGGAGGCCGCCCGGCAGGCCATTGCCAGTCCGCTGCTGGAGACCTCCATCAATGGCGCAAAGGGCGTTCTGGTCAGCATTACCGGTTCCATGGACATCAGTATGGACGATGTGGAGGCCGCCGCCGCCATGGTGCAGGAGGCGGTGCATCCCGATGCCAACACGATTTTCGGCGCGTCCTTCGATGAGAATATGGAGGACGAGCTGCGTGTGACCATCATTGCCACCGGTTTTGATGAGAAGCGGGGGGCGAATGTGATATCCGTCTCCGGCGGCGCGGCTGCGGGAGGTTCTTCCAAGGAGAAATTCAATGACCTGCTCCTGCGGCCCCAGACGGAGGAAGAGAAAAAGGCGGACGAGAAGGATCCCTTTGAGGATATCCTGCGTATTTTCGACCGTTGACGGGACTGCCGCAGAAAGCCCTACATAACAAAACAGGAAATTTTTGCCAGAGCCCGCAGGCTTTTGCCTGCGGGCTCTGTTTTTTTGCGCTGACGGCGGGGTGTTCCGTTTTTTTACATGTTAAAGCCGCCGCATTTTAGAAATCACCATGCGGAGTATTCTGCCCGAAGCGGCGCAGATTAACAACGCCGGATCAAATTTGTGCCGGCAAAATTCAAAAAAGGCCTTTTTGAAAACTATCTATTGTGGGAAGGGGTGGCGAAATGGATGGCTGGACAGAAGGAGAACAGGCGGCGGGCCGCGGCTTTTTTTCTTAGCGGCTTGTTCTGCGTATCTTCCCTGCTGGGTCTGACGCCCAGCGCCCAGGCCGCCGCATTGGAAGCGGAGAGCCTGGTGCCGGTGGGCCACACCATCGGCATCAAGCTGTTTGCCGAGGGTGTGGTGGTCATTGGTCTGGCAGAGGTGGAGACCGGCAGCGGCGTTCTGACGCCCGGAGCGGATTGCGGACTGCAGGTTGGCGATGTGATTGAGGAGGCCAACGGAACAGAGGTAGAGAGTTCGGAGCAGTTTGCGGCCCTGCTTCAGTGCGGCGGAAAGATCGAACTGGCGGTGACCAGAAACGGAGAGGACTTGCTCCTGGCGGCGGAGCCGGTGCTGGGGACGGACGGCACCTGGCGCCTGGGCGCCTGGATCAGGGACAGCATGGCGGGGATCGGCACGGTGACTTTTTATGACCCGGATACCGGGACCTTCGGCGCTTTGGGCCATGGGATCACGGATACAGACACCGGACTGCTGATGCCTCTGGGAGATGGCGCTGTGATGCACGCTTCGGTGAAGGCGGTCAAGCGGGGCAGCGCCGGGGAACCCGGCGAACTGAAAGGCAGCTTTGATCTGACCCATGATATGGGAGAGCTGTATGCCAATACGGAGCGGGGCGTATTCGGTTCTCTGGAAAACGCCGGTTATACCCGGGAAGACGCTTTGCCCGTAGCCAAGGCCGGCGAGGTACGGCCCGGACCGGCGGAGATCCTCTCTAATGTCAGCGGAGACAGCGTGGAGCGCTATGATATCGAGATCCTTCGTGTGCTGGACAGCACCGGCACACAGAACCTGCTGCTGCAAGTAAAAGACGAGGCCCTCATTGGACAGACCGGAGGGATCGTGCAGGGGATGTCGGGCAGCCCGATTTTGCAGGATGGCCGGATTGTGGGAGCTGTTACCCATGTGATGGTCAATGAGCCAACGAAAGGATATGGAATTTTAATTGAAAACATGCTGGCGGCAGCTGGTAGTGGCGTAAATTAATTCTGGATCGGGAAAGCACTCACTTAGGATGATATCCATCAAGTGGGTGCTTTCCCTTCAACTGGATGAGGCTTACTTTGCTCTTGTGAAATGAAGGGAATCATGTAAAATAATGGTGGATAATCTTGAACTATCTACTTTATGATCCTATACAGGACGCAGAATACACAATATGCAAATACATCCCTGTTTGTATGGGTGGTTGTCCTCATAGACGTCAGTTTGTTCCGGAAAATAGGTGCCATAAGTTAAGATATACCATGGATAAATATGTTTCTGACATTGCCCGGCAAATAAAAGCAGACCGCCCCGCCGGGCGGAGAAAGCCAAATTACAGACAGGACACGAGCAAGTCTGGTCTGGGGAAGGTCTGGCTGCTTGTCGACAAATACTGCTATTGGGACCTGCAATGGCATTTCCGGTACAGTCCCCGATATTGTAACGGAAGAGGGGAGCAACGCGTTGGAAACATGCCTGATGGCGATCAATAGAAAACCAAATTACTGATGCGAAAGGAGTGACGTGATGGAACTTGGGGTTATGTCCCGATTTACCGGCTCGCTGATTGAGTGCTACAGCGGTTCGGGAGATAATTGCAGATTTACTTGCAATTGTTATGACAGGAGGAACTGCGATTGTAACGGATATTACAGCCAATGTTCTTACAACGGCACGCATTCCGACTGTCCATGCCTCGGCGTGCATGCCCTTCCATGCCTGGGATTGCATTACTGGTTGTCCTGTACACTTCGGGGGGAACGCAAATAACCCCATGCTAATTATAGTTAGGGAATAGTATAAGAACCTGTTTCGTATCTGTGCATATCCGGATACGAAACAGGCTCTTATCAATTACAAGGAATACGCACAAATTTTTCCCGGCAGGAGAAATCAGGGCGTGGAGCCTTCCTCTGCCAGCCGCCGGCCCATCAAGACCCCCATAATAGAGGCCATCATCAGCCCTCTGGTCCAGCCGCTGGAGTCGCCCAGGCAGTGGAGGCCCTGGACATTGGTATTCAGATCCTCGTCCATTTTCACACGGTTGGAGTAGAATTTCAATTCCGGGGAGTACAGCAGCGTCTCCGTGGAGGCAAAGCCGGGAACCACCTCATCCATCGCCTGGATAAAATTGATGATGTTGATCATGGCCCGGTAAGGCATGGCGGCGGTGATATCCCCCGCCACCGCGTCAGGCAGGGTGGGGCGCACGTTGGAGAAAGTCAGCTCCTTCTGCCAGGTCCGTTTGCCGTCCAGAATATCTCCGAAGCGCTGGACCATGATGTGGCCCGCCCCCAGCATGTTGGTCAGCTCGCCCACCTTCTGGGCGTAGGCAATGGGCTGGTTGAAGGGGAAGGAGAAATTGTGGCTGCACAGGATGGCAAGGTTGGTGTTATCGCTTTTCAGCTCTTTGTAGCTGTGGCCATTGACCACCGCCAGATCGTTATCGTAGTTCTCTTGGCTGACGAAGCCGCCGGGGTTCTGGCAGAAGGTACGTACCTTGTTTTTGAAGGGCTTGGGATAACCCACCAGCTTTGATTCATACAGTACCCGGTTCACGGTCTCCATGACCTCGTTGCGCACCTCCACCCGCACGCCGATATCCACAGTGCCGGGCTGGTGGGCAATGTTGTGCTCGGCGCACAGGCTCTCCAGCCAGTCCGCCCCTCTGCGGCCGGTGGCAATGACGGTATGTCCGGCCAGGATCTCCAGCTCCTCCCTGCCGTTGGTGATCCGCACCCCCCGGCAGACCGCGCCCTCCAGGATCAGGTTGGTACACTCGTAGCCGAAGAGCATCTCCACGCCGTTTTGCAGCAGATGCTGCTCAATGGCATAGTACAACTCCTGGGCCTTCTCAGTGCCCAGATGGCGGATGGGACAGTCAACCAATTTCAGCCCCGCCCGGATAGCGCGCTTGCGGATAGCCTTGACCTCCTCCGTGTTGCCCAAGCCCTCCACGTGGGAATCCGCGCCAAATTCCAGATAGATCTGGTCGGTGTAGCGGATCGCCTCCTGAGCTCTTTCCGCGCCAATGAGGGTGGGCAGGTCGCCGCCGACTTCGTAGCTGAGGGACAGCTTGCCGTCGGAGAACGCGCCGGCCCCGGAAAAGCCAGTGGTGATGTGGCAATAAGGCTTGCAGTTCACGCACTTGCCCGTTTTGCTCTTGGGACAGCGGCGGTCCTCTACCGCGCGGCCTTTTTCCACAATGAGTATCTTCTGCTTACTGCCCTTTTTCAGCATTTCCAGAGCGGTAAAGATTCCCGCCGGACCTGCGCCGATAATGACGATATCTTTCTGCATGGGAAACCTCCTTCACATTCCGCCCCAGGGAGGTGGGACGGATCCATGGCAAGCGCCATATTCTTCATTATCATACCCAAGACGGCGGTTATTGTCAAGGGAGGCTGCTGCCGGGGAGTGTCCAAACACGCAGTTAAAGGAAGTCAAAAACAGAAAAGGGGACAG
>CAMWTG010000220.1 GCA_947177115.1 uncultured Clostridia bacterium | reverse complement strand
ATTTGTAGGGCCCGATGTCCTCATCGGGCCGTTTTAAGGGAAGATCGGCAGTTCCGGCAAGACGGGCCGGTGGGGACATCGGCCCCTACAACACCGTTCTCTGCAAAAATTGATTTCCCTGGCGGGGCGGCGGGAGCAAAGTTCCTGCAAAGACCGGTCCGCCTCCGGGAAACACGCGGCGGAGGCGGGCTACAGCCCGCCTCCCGTCAGCATGTTCCCTATTGCACCCGTTCCGTGACAAACCGGACAAAGTCTCCGGCGGCCTCGCCGTCCGATGCCCGGACGGTGTACATCTGGTTGCCCATGGCCCCAGAAATGATCTCCGGCATCCGCTCGCACATGACCATCTGCCCGCCGTACCGGGACAGAATCTCCTCATGGGTATGGACGTAGCTCTTGCCGTCCCGGCGGCTGGCGTAGACGCAGAAGCAATCCCCATTGCCGGGCGGGAGCAGGCGGCGTCCGGCGGCAACCATGTCCGCCCAGATCTGATAAACGTCTGTGCTGTGGGCATAGTTCATCATATCCGGGGTATAGCCGCCGGCGGGACGCATGTTGACCTCCAGGCCCACATAGTCCCCCTTTTTGCCCAGTCCCTTCTTGTCCCTGGTCAGGCGGAAGAACTCAAAATGGACAAACCGGCTCCTGACACGGAATGCTTTGACGGTGGCCCGCCCCAGCTTCGCCAGCGCCTCCGGCACCTGGTTGGCCACGCAGTAAGCCAGCTCCCGCTTCTCGTTGACAATGTCCATAATGGACGGCGGAAAACAGCCCATGGATTCAAACACAGGCTCCATACCGGCATCGGTGATTGCATCATAGGATACAATGTCGCCGGTAATGAATTCTTCTATTACGTATGGGACGGCGGGAAGATTTTCAAAGAAAGCGTCAAACTGCTCCTTATTGTCCAGACGGTAGGTATCATTGGCGCCCACGCCGGTATCCGGCTTGACGATCACCGGCCAGCCCACCTCTTTGCAGAACTCTTCCGCCGCTTTCCTAGTCTTGATCCTGTGGCAGCGCGCAGTAGGGACGCCGGCCTTGGCGTAGAATGCTTTCATGCCGGACTTGCTTTTGAAGGCGGCGGCCTCCTTCTCACCGGCCCCGGTCGTGATGTGGAAGTCGGTGCGGAGGCGGGCGTCCTGCCCCAGCCAGTACTCGTTATTGGATTCCAGCCAGTCGATCTTTCCGTATTTGAAGGAAAAGAAGGCCACCGCCCGGAACATCTGCGTATAGTCCTCCATATTGTCCACCCGGTAATACTCCGTCAGGCACCGCTTCAAAGGCTCCTCCAGCGTATCGTAAGGGGCGTCCCCGATCCCCAGCACATTAACGCCGTTCCGGCGCAGCCGGTCGCAGAAGTTCCAGTAGGTATGGGGAAACTGGGGAGAAATGAAGATAAAATTCATGCGGGATCAAATCCTTTCCTTTGACGGCAGGTGCAAAGGTTTCCGCCGTCAATTGTGAACGTTTTGTAAACAGTTCAAATCAAATGATATTATTCCTGTGTTTTGACAGAGGAATAATATCACCGGGCCTTTACACTGTCAATGGGCAGAATGCAGCAAAGGTCCGGCGCTATTGCCGCTTTTCTGGGGGAAAATGGCTGTTTTCCGGTCATCCGGACAGAGGCTTGCCGCTGCGGTCAATATGCGGCGGCTTCTGACGGAAATATCTCATTCCGGCGCGGGCCCGCTCCGGCGTCCCCGGAGCTGCGCGGAATGAACCCGGACGCCGCCAATGATCATCAGTCCAACCGCCAGCGCCCCCAGTCCGGCCAGTGCCAGCAGGAAAATATTCCACCCCAATGTCCGCGGGTCATCCCACCGGGAGAAGTCCACAGGCAGACGCAGCCGGTAGGGCGTGCTGTTGGGCCAGCCGTTGAGGAGCAGGATCTTGTCGAGTATCCACGGATACAGCCAGGTCCACAGCCCCGTCCAGACACAGCACAGCGATGCTTTGAACCATCCGTTCACCGGCAGGTAGCGGATGATTCCCATCCATCCCCAGGGCAGGATCAGTCCAAGCAGGGCGATGGGGACGCTCATAGGGAAGAACCATTCTCTGGTGGCAGCGGCCAGGAGGATGAACAGAAGTGTCGTATTGACAGCAAAGTACAGCAGCGCCTTGTGCCGCCGGAAAGGCTCCGGCAGGGGGATCTGCCGCAGGGGAACAGGCAGGAACACCAGACACAGTCCGAAAAAGACGCTTGTCAGCACAACAGGGCATACATCCCACGCGGCCCCGCCGGAATAACCGCAGCACGCTGTCAGCAGCAGAAGCAGCAGCGCGGACTGCACGCCGATAAAGAGGCTGGTTTTGCACCGTCTTAGCTTCTCCGGCAAGGGAAGCTGCCCCAAATATACCGGCAGAGTGATGAACCCCGTACCAAACAGTACCGCAAGGACCGCCACATAAAACCATCCGCTATGGTACCCGTAGGTAAAGCCAATGGCAATCAGCGCCAGCAGCAGCACAACCGTGTCCACTGCCAATCCCAAGCTGGTTTTCCGTCCGGCAAGCACCGGGGGCAACGGAATCATAAGCAGAACCACCGGCAGCAGCAGTAAGCAGCTCCCAAACAGCACCCATAACGAAACCATTGGAAACCATGCCATCGCCCCGGCGCGGACGCAGCAGAACAGGATCAGCAGCTCCACGCTGAAGACCATGCCGCCCAGGGAGCCGGCCCACTTGTACGGCTCCCACTCCACCCTCCGGGCCAGCAGGAAGGGCAGCGCAGTGACAGACGCTGCGATCATCACCGAAGCCACCGCAATGGGAAGGATCCAGAAATCGCTGTTGACAATACACGCAATGCCGCAGCCAATAAGGACGCCGCCGAAAATCAGGCACGTAAAGATACAGAAATTCCGGGTCAGGCGCTGGTACTTCTCCGCCATGCGCTCGGCGGCCCGTTTCTGGGTATCTACGCTGGCGGTCAGCAGCTCATGCTCCGTCACGTCCAGCGCAGCGCAGATGTCCAGCAGCAGCGTGATGTCGGGGTAGCTCAGGCCCCGCTCCCACTTTGAAACAGCGGATTCCGTCACATAGAGTTTATCGGCGAATTCCTTTTGGGTCATCCCCAGCTCTTTACGCCGTTTGCAGATGTACTCGCCAAAGGTCTTTTTGCTCTCCATGGCTCTCGCTCCTTTTTCAGTTTGGCTTGCAAGTCCTGGCCCCACCATAAAATGAGCGAGAGAAAAAGTCAAGAAAAATCCGCCCTTTTGCGGCTCGACCGTTAGGAAAGTCACTGGGGCGCAACGGTTTGCGGCCTCCCCGGAAACAGGGGAGGCCGCTGCAATGTACGCTATAAACCCAGCAGGCGGGTGGCGAATTGGAAATAGATCAGCAGACTTAGTACGTCCACGATGGTGGTAATGAAGGGCCCCGCCACCACCGCAGGGTCCAGACCCAGCTTGTCGGAAATCATGGGCATCAGGCAGCCCACGATCTTGGCGCAAAACACGGTGAACACCAGGGTCAGGCAGATCACCGCCGCCACCAGGATGGTCATATCCGTGTTTTGCAGCAGCAGCCGGTCCACCAGCATCAGCTTGCCAAAATTGCACACTGCCAAAATAGTCCCGCAGGTCACCGACACCCGGATCTCCTTCCAGACCACGGCGGGCAGGTCGCTGAAATGCACTTCGTCCAGGCTCAGGGATCGGATCAGGGCCACGCTGGACTGGTTGCCGGAGTTGCCGCCGGTGTCCATCAGCATGGGGATGAATCCCATCAGCACCGTACAGGTGGCCAGGGAATCCTCAAAGCTGTTAATGACCACCCCGGTAAAGGTGGCGGACAGCATCAGCAGCAGCAGCCAGGGGATGCGGCTTTTCACCGTCTCCCACACGCCGGTGCGGAGATAAGGCTTGTCCGTATGGGTCATACCGGCGATGTGCTCAAAGTCCTCCGTGGTCTCCTCTTCGATGACATCAATGGCGTCATCGATGGTGACGATGCCCACCAGCCGGTGTTCATCATCTACAATAGGCATTGCCAGAAAGTCGTATTTGCTCAGGCTCTGGGCTACGTCCTCCCGGTCCTCCATAGTGGAGGCCGCAATGACGTTGGTCTCCATGATCTCCTCGATCACATCGTCCTGTTCCGCCAGCAGGAGGGTACGGATGGACACCAGGCCCAGCAGATGGCGGCCGGGGTCGGTGACATAGCAGATATTAATCGTCTCCTTGTCCACGCCGGTGCGCCGGATGCGCTTGATGGCGTCCTCCACGGTCATATCCCGTTTCAAGTCCACGAACTCGGTGGTCATGATGGAACCGGCGGAATCCTCAGGATATTTGAGGATCTCGTTGACGCTGCGCCGGGTCTCGGGGTCGGTGTGGCGGAGGATACGCTTGACCACGGAGGCGGGCATCTCCTCAATCAGGTCAACGGTATCGTCCACGTACAGCTCGTCCAACACTTCTTTCAGCTCGGTGTCGGAGAAGGTCTGGATGAGCATCTCCTGCTCCTCGGGGTCCATCTCCACGAAGGTCTCGGCGGCCAGCTCCTTGGGGAGGAGGCGGTAGACGAGGGGAAGACGGTCCGCCGGCAGCTCCGCTAGGATGGCGGAGATGTCGGCGGGTTCGAAAAGGAGGAGCATCTCTCTGATCTCCTGCCATCGCTTTCGAAGGGATAATTCCTCTATTTCTTCCATCACGCGGCTGTTTTCCAGATCCAACATGGCGCTCCTCCTTTCTTATACCGCCGCCCCTGCGGGGCGGCGGCATGCTTGCTTTTTTATTTTTTGAGGCAGTTTATGCCGCCGCTGCGCGGCGGCTTTGGTGCCTATCTTGCTATAGATTCGCCCTGCCGGGCGGGGCCTTCTTTTCGCCCACGCGAAAA
>CAMWTG010000219.1 GCA_947177115.1 uncultured Clostridia bacterium | reverse complement strand
TCTGACTGCTGAACATCATTTGTTCAGTAAAAGCGGCGGATTACCTATCGCTATACCCGGAACCATGATGTGGACCTGCTGCTGCCCGGACAGAAGCCCTGCGCCTACTTCGTCATCATCTCTGCCCAGGACAGCGCCTACCGGTTTCTCAGCTCCCTGTTCTTCTCATTGGCGCTTCCGCGACTTTCCGACTACGCCCGGCTCCATGGCAAAAACGGACGCCTGCCGGTGCTGGTCAACTTCTGTCTGGATGAATACTGCAACATCGGCTACATGGACGGTATCGCCGATGCCCTCAATAGTATCCGGGGGTTCAACATGAGCTGTCAGATTGTAGTACAGAGTCTGAGCCAGTGGCAGGAAAAGTATCCAGGGAAAGAGTGGGAAAATCAACTGGCCACTTTTGACCAGACACTTTACATGGGGTGTAATGATCTCACTTCGGCCAAGTACATCTCAGAGAAGTGCGGCAAGGTGACGATCTCCGTCACCAATAACCAGATGCCGCTCATGCCTCTTTTCTCTCCAGTCTACACCAGCACTCGGCCTTACTCCCAGACCTGCAGCAACACCCAGCGGGATCTCATGCAGCCGGATGAGGTGCTGCGCCTGGACCGCCGGAAGTGTATCGCCCTGTTCCAGGGCCACAAGCCTGCCCTGCTGTATAAGCTGTCCCCGGAAGAATTTCCGGACTACGGCAAGCTTAAGTCCTGCCGGGTCATTGACTACACGCCCGCTTGAAGGCAGCGGGAGGATGAGTCCGCCACGCAGACGAAGGATCCGGCGGCAACGCCTACGGCCCCTGCCCCTGCACAGCGGCAGGAACCAGAAGCGCCGCCTGAAATCAACCCGCCGGAGGATTTGGCGTATCAGGTGGAGGCTGCGGCGCAATCCGGCAACTCCGGCCTTGGAATGGTAGAGATCACGATAGACGGCGTTTGCGGTGAAGATGAGGACAACCCGCCGGGAAGGTAATCCCGGCGGGTTGTCTGAACATTTTTATTCTGGAATCATACTGGAACGCAGAATGAGCGCCCAGTTACTTTTTCCGTATAAAAATCGGAGAATATATACCGTATTCGATGTTTGCGATACGGTGTAAAAGGCAAGGTAGTTTTTGACTTGGACAAAGCGTACTCCCCATGCCGCAAGCAGTTTGTCATCGGCCAGGGCGAAGCGTTCCGGCATACGAGACAAACCTGACAGGACTTTCTCCGCTTCATCAACCAGATTGTCAGTAGCCAATGGATTCTTCAGTGAAAACTCAATATAATCCGCCGCACGGTTCAGATCACGTTCCGCTGCGGTGGTGATATGAACATGGTATGACTTCATTTTGACCGGCGGCTCCTGAGCTCCGCCATAGCATCCGAAAGCGGACGGGTTCTCCCTTCCGCTACATCGTCCAGCCCTTCCTGAACAAGTCCATACAGTTCGAGGCGTCCTGCCAGCGCCTCATACGCCTCAATGCTCATAACTGCCAGATCGCCCTTTCCATTTTTGGTGATAAAAACAGGCTCCGCATAATCGTGGCAGAATGTTGATATTTCATTATACCGATTTCGCAGTTCAGCACTGGAACGGATTTCCGGCATAATAGCGCCCCCCTTTTTTGAGATATTAAAATTATATCCGAATTTCTTTACAATGTCAAGACGGAGGTACGCCATGAAGGCAGCAGAAATGAAAGAGCGCCCGACCTTTACCCTAATGAAGCAGACGGATGTGCAGAGCATCTACCATATGCAGATGCCTCGCTGGCTGTTCTCCGACCCTCGCTATGCGGATATGAGCCTGGATGCCAAGGTAGCTTACACCTTTCTGCTCAACCACTTTCAGCTCTCACGCAGGAACGGGTGGGTCAATGACCACGGAGAGGTCTTTGTTATTTTCCCCCGCAAGGAACTTGCCCGGGAGCTGCGAATCTGTGAGCAGCGTGTGACCGCCGCTTTTCACAAGCTGGTGGAGCTGAAGCTTGTCTGGGAAAAGCGCTGCGGCCGGGGAGATGCCAACCAGATCTATCTTGCCCAGGTGCAGCCGGAAGATGACCAGGATTACTCCTGCGCTCCATTCCTTCATGAGAATTACGGTTCAAGAACCGCAGAATCCGCGGTTCTTGATGGCACAAATTCTCCCGAGCCTCAGCAAGAACCGCAGGATCTGCCGCCCAAGAACCGCAGAATTGGAGGTTCAAGAACCGCAGAATCTGCGGCCAAGTTATAATAATACAAGTAAAAAAGAACAGAGTCATACATACGTCAGTCAGCCTGTTCCACGCGGGCTGGCGGATGATGAATCGGAGCTCATGGGCATCCTGGATGCCTGTGAGCTTTCGTATTTTGAGCCGGAGACGGCCAGGGTATTTGAAAACGCCATTGAGCGGCTGTTTTACTCCGACAGCTTCCGGATCGGCAAGGCGGTGCTGCCCCAGAGCCGTGTCCGCTCCCGGCTGCACCTGCTGGACGGGATGATCCTGCGGACTGCCGAGAGCAAACTCCGGGCCAACGTAGACCGGCAAATCAAAAATTCCACCGCCTACACGATGGCGACTATTTTCAACTGCATCGCGGAGAGCGAGAGCGATCTGATGGTGGACCCCTACCTCAACAGTCTGGGCCCGCCGCCGGGGAGGTGACAGTCATGCTTTTGTCTATCCAGCAGAAATATATTCTGACCGCGCTGCGGGAGCTGGGCTGTCTCCAGAAAAGGCAGCTTCAGGCTATGATGCAGGGCCGTTTCGATTGGGCAGAGCCAGAGATGGCCCAGCGGCGTATAGAGGCCATGTTCCGCCAAATGCGCTGTGGCATTGGAGAATTTCACTCCGATGCTGAATTTGTGTGGCTGGGAAGCACACAGCCGGACGCCCGCCGTCTGGAAGCCGTGGACGTGATGCTGGAGCTGTCGGAGAACCATCCCAAAGATTTTTCTGCGAAATGCCAGTGTAGCGACCGGCAGGCATTTTTTGATTTGAACTTCAACGAACTGGATCGGGACCTGACGGCGGAGGAACGCCAGGAGTGGAACTCCATCTACGCCTCCTATCGCGGCCGCAGCGCCCTTACCGGGAAGATCATCGGCGTTGATCCGCTGTCCATCAGCGTCCGGGACCGGCAAACGGGGCATGTGGAGCGGCAGACCATGTACTGCGCCGTGGTGGTCCCCTACTGGGTGCGGATCGTGATCCCCGCCTCGGAGATGTGGGAGAGCGGTCAGGAGCGGCCGGACTTTGTGCTTCAGAACATGGTGGGCGCGACAATTGACTTTATCGTAATCAAGGTGGACAGGGAGAGCGGCTTCGCTGTAGCCTCCAGGCGCATGGCGGCCCGCTCCCAGCGGTATTACTTCTCCCGCCGCCCCTCTTTACATAGGGACGGCGCGCGTGCCACATGCCGGGTGCTGTCTGTTGGACCGCGGCGGTGTCTGGTGGAGTGTTTTGGTCATGACGTCAATCTGACCCAACGGGATCTGCGGTATACCGCCATTCCCGACCTGCGGGATGCCTACCATCCCGGCGAGGAGCTGGACTGCATCGTAAAAAGCTATGATGCTGGCAGCACTGCGCTCCGGATTTCGGTGAAAGAGACGGAATCCAATCCTTTTGAGGGGGCAGAGCTGCGCCATCCTGTGGGCAGCAGGCGGCAGGCATCTATCGCCGGGAAGTATGGCGGCGGCGTGTTCTGCAACCTGCCGGATGGGACTGTCTGCATGTGCAGCTACTCCTATCAGCACGAGGATGCCGACTTTACGGTGGGCGATACCGTGATCCTGGTGGTGCAGAGGTATGACGCTGAGAAGCGGCAGATGTATGGAAAAATTCTGAGTAAGTGGTGAGATAAGGGGGCCAACACCGTAGATACGCGGCGCTGGCCCCCTTGCTTTATGGATGGTTCCCTGTCTGATAGCACCACACCGCAATTCTGGCGATCAGCTCTGCCGGCAGCGGCTTGTTATGAGGAAATTGGATCGTCCCCTTGCTGGAGGGAAACTCTTGCAGGTCTTCCGCAAAATTCTCCACCGCTTCCGGGCCGGGATATACTCCGATATGCTTCTTTGCACCCGCAAAGTGAATAATATTATGCCCTTTCCAATAGGTCGGCATCCCCCAGGAAATGCGCTCCTGCGCATCCGGAAGCGCGGCGCGGAGCGTGTCCCTCAAAAGATAGAGGCGCGGCTGTAATTCCTCCGGCTGTGTGGAGATATATTCATCTACCGTTTCCGGAACCTTTTTCTCCGTCTGCTCCAGCGGTCGTATGACAACGTGAACCGTGTCTCCCGGCTGTTTCCGAATTTTCTGCCGGATGGCCTTCTGGATGCCAATGATATAGCAGATGGAGCCGTCCGGATTCTTTACGCCCATATTGACGATACTGCCATCATAGGGTTCTCCATCAAATTCCGCATGAACCCTTACCCGGCCCGCATGGAACTCCTTCCGCACATCGTAGGGAAAGGCAACGTAGGCCCCGCCCTTCTGCTCCGCCGCACAAATCTCGGTGTCATATTCGTATACCTTTTCTTTCATTGCACACCCTCATTGATAAGAAATTTTGAACAAATCACCAGCTATATCAAGAATGTCGTCAATAGGGATTCTTGTTCCGTTCAGCATGACCACTTCTCTTTGGACGCTGTCGATCTTTTTGACATTCCCGGCGGCGGTGACATATTCCCCGCCGGATTTCTTTTTATCCGGCAGAAAATAGGTGACGGCGGCCCTTGGACGGTCTTCTATCGTTTCTGCCAGAAGTCGCAGCTTTTCGTCCAGTACGGCTTTGGCGCTCTCATCCAGTTCGATCTTCCGGCCAGTCGCCCGCGCGGTTTCATGGATGGCGTCCTCAAAACCGGAGAGCGCCGCGAAAGGACTGAACTGCGCCGCCCGGTCGCTCATGGACATACGGGGC
>CAMWTG010000218.1 GCA_947177115.1 uncultured Clostridia bacterium | reverse complement strand
GGGATTGCAGTGCGGACTAAGTGGCAGTCGGGCAGCGCGGTGGGCAACGCCGCGCCGGGACGCTGAAAGGGAAACCGCCCGATCGGCAACGAGGGGTGCATTCCGGGGAAAGCCAGCCCGTACCTAAGCCGTAAGATTTACCTTACCTGCTGCCGGCGTTTAGCTTTTTTGCGACAGCGGAATGAGCGCCGCCCCGCCCGCTGGGCGGGGCGGCGGTTTTGTGTTTAAAAGGAGGGGCGGGGAATGAACAGGAGTTTTTCGCTTTTGCTGGCGCTGGTGATGGTGCTGGGCCTGACGGCCTGCGGGACGAAGAAGGGGGAGGAGGACAGCCGGGACAGCAGAGAGGTCTACCTGTCGAAACCGGTAGACTACGCAGCAGATATGGAGTGGATCAAGGGCGTCTGCGCCATCGGAGATTCTCTTTATTTCTCCGGTATTACGACAACGAAGCTGGCCAGCGGCCAGACTAGGCAGGAAGTGGACCGGCTGCTGCGCATTTCCCAGGAGGGCGGCGAGACGGCAGCCTTGCCGGGCTACCAGCCGGTAGACGCCTCAGAGGCCCAGCGGAAGTTTATCGGGATTTCAACTCTGCGGCCGGGGATAGATGAAACGTTGTGGCAGACGGTGAGAATATCCAATATGCATTTTGCTTTGCCGGAGGGATTCGATGAGGAGCATGAGGACTGGAATCCCTACAAGACTGGGAGCAGCCAGAAACTGGTCTTGCGCCGCCTGGATAAGGACGGACGGGAACTGTTTCGGTTTGAGGAGGAGACCGCCGTCCTTGAAAACCAGCTGGGGATCGGGAGGATATCTGATCTGGTGATGGACGGCGATGGGGAGATGGTTGCCCTCGGGGAGACCGGCATTGCGGTGCTGAGCATGGAGGGCGCGGTCCGGTTCACCCTCCCGGTGGAGGAACCGGAAGTGTTTAACTATCCGCCCCGCTTGATCCTCCTGGGTGACGGCGGTGTGGGCATGGCGGAGTATGCGTGGGAGGGAGAGGGATCTTATATACGCCTTCAGCGCATCAACAAGGAAACCCGGGACTGGGGAAAGATGTACCTGCTGCCCGCCTTCGGCGGCGTCTTTGACGGCGCCGGGGACGTGCTGTTTTACTATCTGGCGGGCGATGAACTGCGGGCATGGAAGGAAGAAACCCAGGACGCCGGGCAAGGCGAACCCATCGTCAACTGGGCGAACGTGGGGGCCAATGCTACGCAGCTGACGCTTTTTGCCGCGGCGGACGGCGGGCGGCTGCTTGCCGTGACCGAGGACAAGGGCGATCTGTACTTTTCCAGCACTGCAGAGGGAGAGCAGGAACTGCTGCTTCTCACAGAGGCGGAATCGGACCGGAAGGTCCTGACCTACGCCACCCTGGGGCTGTGGAGCGGAGACCGGACGGCGATCCTGGAGTTCAACCGCACCAACCCGGACTATCAGATCGTAGTGAAGGACTACACGGACTACAGTCCCAATGGCAGCCGGGAGGACGCCATCATGCGCCTCGCCACGGAGATCGGCGCTGGGAAGGTGCCGGACATCCTGGTGATCGAGGACATGCCTGTGGAGCAGTGGGCCGCTGCCGGACTGTTGGAGGACCTGTGGCCCTGGATCGACCAGGACCCGGATATCGGCAGGGAGGACCTGATGGAACGGGTCTTCCAGGCGTTGGAGATCGGCGGGAAGCTGTACGAGATCTCCGATACCTTCCGCATGAGCACTGTGTTTGGCCGGAAGGACGTGGTGGGAGACCGGATGACCTGGACGCCGGATGACATGGAGGCTGCGCTGGCAAAAATGCCGGAGGGGTGCATCGGGATCGATGAGGGCGGTGTGGAATTGCTGCTGAACATGCTGCGCCTGGACTGGGGGCAGTTCGTAGACTGGGAAAAGGGGACGTGCAGCTTTGACAGCGCGGAGTTCATGGACCTGCTGGCGTTCTGCGGACGGTTCCCTGAGAGCGTGCCCGGCGACAGATGGGAGCGCGTGAACGCCGGGCAGCAGTTGGCTGCCACCATCTTCCCCAACGACTTCCAGACGGTCCAGACGGCCAACGCTGTGGCGAACGGCGAGGCTGCTTTCGTAGGCTACCCCAATCCCTGGGGCGGGGTGGGCAGCAGCTTCCTGGTCAGCCGGACGGTTTCCATGTGCAGCGCCTGCAAATACAAGGAGGGGGCCTGGGAGTTTATGCGCACCCTGCTTCTACCCCATGAACTGGTGCAGACGGGATACTCAGCGAGCGATGGCTTTTATACAAACAAGGAGAACTTCCAGCGGTCGGCGGAACATGCTATGACATCGGATGTTTCGTCCACGGCAATCTATGGCGATGTTACGGTTCGGGCGCATAAGGTATCACAGGAGGAATACGACCAGCTGATGGCGCTGTATGACGCCATGGACGCTGTCTGCCGCCGGGACCCCAATTTGGAAAACATTATCAATGAGGTGGCGGGCGCTTACTTCGCCGGGGACAAAACCCTGGACGAGACGGCGGCGCTGATCCAGAACCGGGCGCAGCTGTATGTGAACGAGCAGAAGTGACTGGATAGGAGGCAGAGATGAAAAAGAGCACATCGCTATTGCTGTTCCTCGTCTTCTTGCTGGGCCTGACGGCCTGCGGGACAAAGGAGGAGGGGGAGAAGGAACCGGACCGTTACGGCGGCATCCGGTACATCCCGGCATTTCAGGCCCTGGACACGGATGTGGAAGAGTTCCAGAGCGGATGTGTTGTGGGAGACTATGTATATCTGGCCGGTTCTGCGGTTACAAACGAGGACTACCACGACAGGGAGGCCCGCCTGCTGCGCATCTCCCTGGAGGACGGCGGGATAGAGGAGATACCCGGCTGCGAGCCTCCCAGCGGGGACCGGAACGTGATCACTTCCGGCGAGTGTCTGGCCGTTGCCGCCGGGGAGGAGGATACCCTGTGGCTGCTGGAGAGCGTGGGCCGCTGGATCTATGATTTTCCGGAGGATTTCGACCCCTATGATATGGCTTCCGGAACCCGGGGAGAGTATTATATCAGCAGCGAGGGCAGCTATATCCTGCACCGGCTGGACCAGGGCGGGAACGAGCTCTTCCGCCAGGAGTGGCCCCGGAAGGAGCTGGAGGACCAGCTCGGCTTGGACTATATCGATGAGGCGTTCATCAGCGCCGGAGGAGATGTCACATTTTGGGACCGCTCGCGGACGAATCTGCTGATGACCACGGATAAGACCGGCGTACTGCTGGGCCGGGCGTCCCAGGCGGATACGGACCTGGAGTGGTATGGCGTAGTGCGCCTGGGCGATGGACGGCTGGCAGTGTACGGCACATGCCGGGATGACGGAGCGTACAGCATGGGTATGCAGGCGCTCTCACGGAATGGCGAAACCTGGGAGGAGAGCTGGGCGCTGCCCGATTTCACCAGCGTTTACAGCGGAAATGCGGATGCGCTGTTTTACTATAACGAGGGCAACGATCTGCTGGCCTGGCGGGACCCCGCGCCGCCGGAGACCGGAGAGACGCCGGAGGATACGCCGCTTCTGAGCTGGGTCAATACGGGCCTGGATGGCGGCGGGGACCGTGCTGTGACAGAATTTTTACCAGACGGACGGCTGGTGATCGTACAGGGCGGCGGCGTGTGGAGCGGAGAGGAGCCGGCGGAGCTGGTGGTGCTGACGCCCACCGATGATCCCCCGGAGAAAACCGTCCTGACCTTGGGGACGGCCCAGCTGATGACCAGCATGGAGGATGCCGTCCGGAAATTCAACCGGACGAATCAGGACTATTGCATTGAGGTCCGGGAATATATCGACTACAGCGCCGGAGAGAGCTGGCAGGATGGGATGACCCGCCTGGCCACGGAGGTGGGCGCCGGAAAGATCCCGGATATCCTGGATACGTACGGGATGCCGTTGGCGGGCTGGGCGTCCTCCGGCATGCTGGAGGACCTGTGGCCCTGGATCGACCGGGACCGGGATATTGACCGGGAGGACCTGATGCTCCGGGTCCTGGAGGCGGATTCCATTGGAGGTAAGCTCTATGAGGTCGGCAGTGGTTTCTCCTTTACCACCATGGCGGGCTTGCGGGACATTGTGGGCGACCGGATAGCCTGGACGCCGGAGGATATGTACCAGGTGCTGGAAACCATGCCGGAGGGAAGTCTGGCAGTGTCTATCAGCAGGGAATGGGTGCTGGAGATGATGCTTGAGACATTCTGGGACCGGTTTGTGGATCAAAAAAAGGGGATGTGCAGCTTTGACAGCGAAGAGTTCCGGGAGATACTGGCGTTCTGCGACCAGCTCCCTGTGGGGAGCGATCTGAGCTACCGGGAACAGGAGGAGATGCTCCGCGAAGGGGAGCTGATGCTGCTGAAGCAATCTCCCGGCAGTTTCTGGGACCTCCAGCAGATCAGGGCGGATTACGGGAGTACGGTGTCCTTTGTGGGCTTCCCCAACCCCTGGGGGGACGTGGGAAGCAGCTTCAACCTGAGCAGTCCCCTGGCCATGACCAGCGCGGGGAAGCACAAGGAGGGGGCCTGGGCCTTCCTGCGGACCATGCTCCTGCCGGAGGGGCAGCCCTCCAGCCTGTTTGTCCGCCGCTTCCCGCTCAATAAGGAAGCGTTTGATGAGATGGCCCGGATGGACGGGAATGGCAGATACGTCTACTCGGACAGCAAAGGGAAGATGCGTCCTTACAGCAAGGCATCCCAGGCGGATTACGACAAGGTCATGGCGCTGTACGAGGCGGTGGACCACGTGTACCGCTGGGACGACAACCTGGGGAGCATCATCATGGAGATCGCGGGGGCCTACTTTGCCGGGGACAAGACCCTGGATGAGACGGTGGAGCTGGTCCAGAACCGGGCCAACCTGTATATCAATGAGCAGAAATAATTTGAACGTAAAAGGAAAGTGAGGAGAAAATTTATTGTAAGCAGGT
>CAMWTG010000217.1 GCA_947177115.1 uncultured Clostridia bacterium | reverse complement strand
TCACCATGCTCTCCGTCCTCTCGGGCCAGACCCACCAGGTCTGCACCGGCGTGACTGTCTCCCGGGGGGAGCGGATGGAGACAAAAACGGAAACCACCGCCGTCTCGTTCCGCCCCCTGACCCAGGACGAGATCTGGGGCTATATCCGCTCCGGCGAGCCCTTTGACAAGGCCGGGGGCTACGGCGTCCAGGGGAAAGCCGCCCTGTTTGTGCGGAAGATCGAGGGAGATTATTTTAATGTGATGGGCCTGCCCCTGTTCCTGCTGGGCGGGATGCTGGCGGACTTCGGCGTCAATCTGTTTTCGGAGGAGGAACTCCATTGAAGCGTCCATCCAATCGTTTTATCATTATGGTGCTGTCTGCGGCGGTGGTGGTGGCGGTGCTGCTGAGCGTCATGAATTTTATGTCCGCTACCTCCGCCCCTCTGCCTAATCTGGCGGGCATCGTTGCCTCCCCCTTCCGGGCGGCCTCGACTGCCGTTTCCGAGACCTTCCGGCGGTGGTCGGGGTACTTTGCCGGGGTGGATGAGCTGCGAAGGGAGAACGAACAGCTGAAAAAGCAGATCGCCGGCATGGAGGAGACCGTCCGGCAGGCCCAGGCGGACCGGGACGAGAACGCCCGGCTGCGGGAGGTGGCCCAGCTGCGGGAGCAGCGGCGGGACCTCCACCTGGAATCCGCCCGGGTGCTGGTGCAGGACGTGTCCAACTGGTGCAGCCAGATGACCATCAACAAGGGCACCGCTCAGGACATCGCCGTAGGGGACTGCGTGGTAACGGAGACGGGATATCTGCTGGGCATGGTGACGGAGACGGGGACCAACTGGTCCACGGTGCGGACCATTCTGGACAGCGACTCCTCTTTTGGCGCCCTGGTGTTCCGCAGCGGCGGCAGCGTGATGGCCCAGGGGGATTTTGCCCTGATGAACAAGGGCAGGCTGAGCTTGACCTATCTGGGGACGGAGCCGGACGTGGTGGCCGGAGATCTGATCGTGACCTCCGGACTGGGGGGATACTATCCCTCCCAGCTGGTGATCGGCTATGTGGAAGAGGTCCGGACCAGCGAGAACGGCTTGGCTCAGTACGCGGTGGTAAAGCCGGAGGCGGAGCTGGACGGACTGATCCAGGTCTATGTGGTCACCAGCTTTGACATCGTGGAGTAAGAGGGGCGGGACAAAATGCTGCCGAAAAGCTATTTGGTATTCAAATGGACCGTTTACACCATAGCAACACTGCTGCTCTGCGCATTGCAGTCGGTGGTCCTGAATCATATCCGGGTACTGGGGCTGACGCCCTTCCTGTACCCCGTGCTGCCGGCCCTGGTGGCCATGTTCGAGGGGCCCAGACGGGGGTCGGTGTTCGCGCTGGCCTTCGGGCTGGGGTGCGGGCTTCTGGTGCCGGAGCCCTTTCCGGGCTTTTTTGCCGTGGTCTTTCCGGTGATCGCGGTGGTTTCCGCCTGGGTGGCGGAGCGGCTGCTGTCCAGAGGATTTCTGTGCGCGCTGATCGTGGCCTCCCTGGCCCTGCTGGCAACAGGCGGATGCAGGATGTTCGTCCAGATCCTCACCGGCGGGCGGTACCTGGGCCTGATGGCCCGGATGGTGGTGGGCGAAGGCCTGCTGACCCTCCCGGCTCTGCTGGCGGCGCTGCCGGTATACCGGACGATCTTCCGGCGGTGCGCGGCGGATTACTGACCCTGTCTGGAAATATGGGATAATGAAAGAAAGGATTTTTGCCGTTGGAACATAAAAAACGCTTTATGAGAAGGTCCAACCTGCTGGTCGGCGCATACGCGGTGTGCATGATCCTGTTTGTGGGCATCCTCTACGATGCCCAGATCGTCAACGGGGCGGACTACGTTTCCAAGTCCATCATCCAGGTAACCACCACCCAGATCATGGAGAGCTCGCGGGGCATCATCACGGACCGGAACGGGAAGGTCCTGGTCTCCAATAAAGAGATCTATGTGGTGACTTTCGATCCCGATCAGGTGAGAGACGAGGCGGACCTTATCCCCGATGAGGGGCATACCGTACATCAGGAGAGCGTGGCCAATGCCCTCCTGCGCCTCCTGCGGCTGTGCCGGGAACATGGAGTGACCTGGAGCGATGGGCTCCCGGTTTCTCAGGAGCCGCCCTTCGCGTATACCCTGACGGAGGCGACCGGGACCCAGCGGGCCTGGTTCCAGAGCTATCTGACGGACCGCAAATGGTCCTCCACCGATATAACGGCGGCCACCAAACTGCCGCTGATGAGCGAGAGCGTGCAGAAGGAGTTCGGACTGGCCACCTCCTCTGCCCTGTCGGCGGAGCAGCTGATGGAGCTGATGCGGAAGGATTTCGGCATCCCCAGCAGCTTCACGGACCGGGATGCCCGGATGGTGCTGGGCGTGCTCTATGAGACGGCGCTGCGGAAGCTGGAAAGAAATGCCGCCACCATCCCCTATGTGCTGGCGGAGGACATCTCCGTGGAGCTGATCTCCATCCTGAACGATGGCGGCTTTTCCGGCGCGGTGGTCAGCAGCCGGTCTATCCGCCAATACCACACCGACCACGCCGCCCACATTTTGGGACGGGTGGGCGCCATCGGCAGCAAGGAGGAGCGGGACGGACTCAACGAGCCTTACAACCAGGCCAAGGAGGCCGGAGAGGATACCTCCCCCTACCACTTCTACCAGTGGGATGAGCAGGTGGGCAAAAGCGGCGTGGAGCTGGCCTTTGAATCCTATCTCCTGGGAAAGGAGGGCACCCGGCTGATCACCACCAACCAGGAGGGGAAGATCACCAGCGAGCTCTACTCCATTGAACCCCAGCCTGGCGGGACCCTGGCCCTCACCATCGACATCGACTTCCAGGCCCAGGTGGAGGCGGCTCTGGCCAGAGGCGTGGAGCAGGCAAAAAGCGAGGCCAAGGACGAAGAAGAGGCGGCGCGGATGGAACGGGTAGGCGGCGCGGCGGTAGTGGTCAGCGTGAAGGACAGCGAGATCCTGGCCTCCGCCACCTACCCCACTTACAGCCAGCGGACTTACGCCGAGGATATGGAGGAGCTGTCCCAGAACCTGGCCTCCCCCTATACCAATCGGGCCTTAAACAGCGCCTACGCCCCCGGCTCCACCTTTAAACCCATGACCGCCGTGGCGGCCCTGGAGAGTGGGATCATCACGCCGTCCACAAGGATCAGAGACACCGGCACCTGGTATTATCCCGAGGACCCCAACAGCCTGGCCCGGTGCTGGCTCTACAGAAGCTCCCGGGCGACCCACGGGCGGATCAACGTCAGCGAGGCGCTCACCGTCTCCTGCAACTACTTCTTTGCCGAGTTGGGCTACCAGCTGGGCATGGACCAGCTCAACGAGTTCGCCGCAGACTTCGGGCTGGGAGAGCCCACCGGCATCGAGCTGGGAGAGCGCACCGGTGCCCGGCACGAGAACGCGCCGGGCGAGGACCAGGCGCCCTGGGCCGGCTTCGGCCAGGCCAGCCAGGAGTATACGCCCCTGCAGCTGGCCAATTATATCGCCACCCTGGTCCGGGGCGGCGAGCGGCTGGACGCTCACCTGCTGAAAAACATCACCGCCTACGATGGCAGCTCGGTGCTCTATGAGCACCAGCCGGAGGTGCTGTCGGAGGTTTCCATGAGTGAGGAGACTCTGGCGGCGGTGAAAAAGGGCATGGGCGACCTGGTGACCAGGGGCTCCATCGCCAGCGACTTTGCCGACTGCATTGTCACCGCCGGCGCAAAGACCGGCAGCGCCCAGGTGGGCGAGCAGAACGCCAACGGCGTGTTCGTCTGCTTCGCCCCCTTCGATGAGCCGGAGATCGCCGTGGCGGTGGTCATTGAGCAGGGCCGGAGCGGTTCCGCCCTGGCGGCCACCGCAGTGGAGATCCTCAACGACTATTTTGCCCCCAGCGACATTGGCGCCATCACCGCCCCGGAGGGGGCGCTGCTGCACTGACCCTGCGGCATCCAAAAACACGATAAAGGAATGGACCTGTATGACGACCACCATCTTTGATTCTCGGGACGGCTCCTGCAAGACGCCCTACGGCGCGGTACCCTGCGGCACGAAGATCACCCTCACCATCCGCCCGCCCAAGGCGGAGGGGATCTACGCCTGCCAGCTGCTGCTGTTCGAGGAGTTCGGGGACGCCTGCTGGGAGGTCTCGATGCCCTACGCCGGGGAGGAGGGGGACCGGCTCCTGTTTACCGGCTCCTACGAGGCCCCGGACCAGCCGGAGCTGATCTGGTACGGCTTCCGCCTGAAGCGGGGACAGGGCGAGACGGTATGGCTGGGGAAGCAGGGCTTCTGCGGCGAGCAGGAGATGACCCCCTGGCAGCAGACGGTCTACGACAGCAGCCTTCCGACCCCGGAGTGGTTCGGTCGGGGAGTGACCTATCAGATCTTCCCCGACCGGTTCCACCGGACATCGGTCCCCGATCCTGTTGGGATGACGGGAGACCGGGTGGTCCACCAGAATTGGGACGAGGGGATGGAGTACCTGCCGGATGAGCGCGGGGAGATCAGGAACCGGGACTTTTTCGGCGGCGACCTGCCGGGGGTGGAGGAAAAACTGGAGTATCTCCAGTCCCTGGGGGTGAGTACCCTGTACTTCTGCCCTGTGTTCGAGGCCGACAGCAACCACCGGTACAATACCGGGGACTATGAGAAGATCGACCCCATGCTGGGCAGCGGGGAGGATTTCCGGCGGCTGTGTGAAAAGGCCCACGAAATGGGCATGCGCGTGATGCTGGACGGCGTCTTCAACCACACCGGCAGCAACAGCCGGTATTTCAACGCCAACGGGGAATATCCCTCCCTGGGCGCGGCCCAGAGCCGGGAGAGCCCCTACTACCACTGGTACACCTTCTTCCACTGGCCGGAGCGGTACGCTGCCTGGTGGGGGGTGAAGACCCTGCCCGCCGTCAACGAGATGCATCCGGACTA
>CAMWTG010000216.1 GCA_947177115.1 uncultured Clostridia bacterium | reverse complement strand
CCCTATAACTGCCCCCAATATCATAAAACAGCCCAATTGGAGAGTAGGAGAACGCGCCCGCCAGACTGTTGCCTACCATCATGACTGCCCAAATGGAGGAATACTGCCTGCTGCCCATGATCTCCCGAACCAGCAGCGGACTCTGCACGGTGTACATGCTGCCGCCCAGCCCGATCATCAGCGCCGCTGCCAGCGCGATCTGCGGCCGGTGCAGGCTGCTTAGCATCACGAGATATCCTGCGCAGGAAAACACAGTACCCCATACCAGCCCCGAGCGCACCCCAAATCTATCGTTGATCCATCCAAGGACAGCGCTGCATCCAATACATCCTATGTTGAAACACATTGCCGCCTTTGCGCCGAACGCAATGCTTTGCCCCAGCTCCATGGTGGTAAAGGATGCAATATACCCGGCCACGCCGTTGGATACGCTGTAAAGCATGCAGGTAAGCCACGCTATGTAGAATACAGGCATCCGCATGATCTGCCGCCTGGCCGGCCCATCCGTATTTACTTCCGGCTGGACTGCACCATCCTTTTGCGGGATATGTCCGCCATAAGGCTCACAGTGGACTTCCTCCGGGCTTTTCATCAGGAGAAATGCCGCCGGGACGGTGATGACAAACGCAATCGCCGCAAGGATCAGATATGCGCCGCGCCAGCCGCAGCGGCCGATCAGCCATCCGGACAGGAGGCTGTATCCCACCGTGGCAATATTTCCTGCCGCCATCACCAGCCCCAGTACCATCCCGGCCTTTTCACGAAACCACATGTTGATTACCAGCGGAATAGCGACAAACCCGGTAAAGGCGGAAGCCAGTCCCAGAAAAATACCGGAAATACTGAACATGGCCGCCGAGTGATAGAACGCCATTAATGCGATAGCCGCCGCCTGCACGGCGGAGGCGGCGCCCATGACCACGCCGATCCGCCGGGAGGTCAAAATCCTCGAGGCAGTGGTGTACATCAAGGCCATGGCCGCTGCCTCCACACTGACAAACATGGTAAACTGGCTGACAGGACAGTGCAGCTCCTCAACGACCGGCGTAACAAAATTCCCGCTTAAACAGCCCACTACTCCCGCTACTCCCAGCTTAAGCGCTATACAGCAGCCAAAGATCACCCAGGCATAGTGGATTTTTCGATTACGCTTCATAACCGCCGTCCGCCCCCCAGCATATGATACGAGTTTATCCGTGTTCCGCGCGATTGAAATTTCCCTCTGCCCCTCCTGCCAATACCGGCTGAAGCAGCCGCAGGGACAGACTGGCCGCCGCCGAGAAATAGCAGCCGGCCCAGAGAGGGATCAGCAGGAGAAACCAAGGCGGCGCAAACAGAAACAGCAGAACAGGCAGTAATTGTATAGCCACTGCGGCTCCTGACCGGCATAGGTGGCGAACTCCCAATAAAAATGCCCGGTATACGCCGTCCTTGATCCCCAGGTCATACTCTGCCAGGAGAGGAAACAGGCATACTGCGGTCAGCAGGACCAGGATGCACACAAACAGGAGCAAGCCAAACAGAATCGGACGGAAGCCGGTATTCTGATGGGCGAGAAACAGAAAGTCCACTGCCAACACGCCCGCACAGGCCAGCGCCGCCAGTCCTGCCAGCATATGTCTCATGAACCGATGGGCAAACGCCTCGCAGAACATGGAGATCACCCGGACCCCTCCACCGGCAAGAATGGATCTTGCCACCGTATACATCGCCACAGTTGCCGGTCCTATGGTAACAACCGGAAGGGAGCAGATCAACCATACCAGGTTCAGCAGAACCAGGTCAGCCAATTGCTGCAGCAGCTGCATCACCGGATTGTCCCATAAATTTTTCATGCCGTCCTCTCCTTTCTGTTCCGGCTCAGCCAATGACCCTACAGTCCAAGCACATTATGCAGGTACCTGGCGCTGACCATGGCTGTTTCATAGTTGCACAGCCTCGGCCAATCCACCTCCACACAAACATAACCGTCATACCCGTGCCGCTGGAGGACGTCCATTACGCCGCGGAAATCCACGATCCCTTCCCCCAGGGCGCGGCAGCGCTTGATCGGAAACTCCGGATGCTCATTCTCATCCGAGCTGATATCCTTCAAATGCACATATGCCAGCCGGTCCGCATACCGTTCGAAAGTGGCCACCGGATCCATTTTCCCCAGCACGCAGTGGCAGGTATCAATGCAATATTTGATCAGCTCCGGGTCGGTGTGCTCATCCACATACGTCAGCATTTCCTGGGTTTCACAAAACGTCCAGTAATGGGGATGGAGACATACCGTCACGCCATATTCCTTCCCCAGGCGGCCGATCCTGTTAATATTCTCACACATCTCTGCCATCCGTTCCGGCGTTGGTTCCGCACCGTTGCGGCGGGGCGTTTCCAGATTCATCAGACTGGCCCCATGGGTTTTGAGAAACCGGAAGCACCGCTCGGCCATCGCATAATCCTGCTGAAAGTCATCGGTCATGGCGTGGTATATGTTTACAAATTTTGCATGATTTTCCCGCAGGATCCGGCGAAATTCCTCCGGGTGGTTCTCAAAGAGCACCGCGGTAAAATTGAAGCACTCAATATTGCGGAACCCCAGGTCCGCGACCTCGCGCACCCCCTGCTCAAAAAGGGCTCTTCCCTCTTCCGTGCTCTCAGTGATGCCGAACTGCGATTTTAAATATGTCCAGACAGTATACGCTTTTTCCATAACGTCTCCTCTTAAATGCCCAGCACGTTTTTCAGATACCTGCGGCTGTACTGCGCGGATTCATAATGGCAGACCTTCTGGTAATCCAGCTCCACGCAGATAACGCCATCAAAATGATGCTCCTGCAACACCCGGTATACGCCGCGGAAGTCCACGGTCCCCTGACCCAGGGCCCGGAAACGCCGCATGGGCCATTCAGGATTCAGCGTCTCATCCGGGTCCACGTCTTTGAGGTGGACATAGGCGATCCGGTCGATATACCGCTCAAACGCCTTTACGGCATCGCCACCGGAAAGGGTGACGTGGGCGGTATCCAGACAGAGGCTCACCAAGGCCGGATCCGTTTTCTCCAGGAACAGGTCGATCTGCTCCATGGTAAATACAGGGGTGTTCGCATGGGGATGTACACAGACCGTCAGGCCGTGCTCTCTGGCCATTTTACCAATCACCATCGCCTTGTCCGCGTATAGCTGAATCGCCTCAGGATCCGTAGGGCGGTTATAGGGCATGTCCTTCCACGTCTGCATCTGCAGGTTCATATAGGGAGCCCCGATCTTTTGGGCAAACCGGCAATATTCCAGCCCCTTCTTTTGGTCAGAATCCCAATCCGGCGTAAGATAGTGGTACAGGTTGACAAATTCCAGACCGTACTTTTCACACAGCCGCACGACCTCCAGCGGATCGTCCATATAATAATCCGCAAACCAGTTGAAGTTTTCCACGGTCCGGTAGCCCAGGCTTGAGATTTCCCGCAGCGCCTGCTCAAAGGCCGCCTTAGGGTCCTCCACCCGGCAGAAGCCCCGGTGCTCATCGCTCAACCAGGTCCATACAGTATAACCAAGCTTCATAAAAACTCCTTTCGTACTTTGCTCATCCGAAAGCTCAAATCCCCACCGCGTTTTTCAGATAAGCGCGGCTAAATTGAGCAGATTCAAAGTTGCACACCTTCTGATAATCCAGTTCTACGCAGATAACGCCATCATAGCCTCTGGACTGCAGCACCTGGTAAACCCCCAGGAAATCCACGATCCCCTGCCCCAGCGCCCGGAAACGGCGCATGGGCTTTTCCTCCGGCAGCAAGGGCGCGGAGAGAGCCACGTCCTTGAAATGGACATAGGCCAGCCGGTCAAAATACTTGTCAAAGGCCTCTGCCGCATTGCCGCCGGAAAGGGTAATATGAGCTGTATCCAGACAAAGGCTGACCAGTTCCGGATCGGTCTTTTCCAGAAACATGTCGATCTGCCCCATTGTATATACCGGCGTGTTGGCATGGGGATGGGCGCAGAGCTTCAGCCCGTGATCCCGGGCCATCCTGGCGATCTCCATGGTTTTTTCCGCACAGACGGCAATAGCCGCCGGATCTGTGGGGCGGTCCCACGGAGGCTCCCGCCAGCCGCTCATCTGCAAGTTGATGTAAGGCGCGCCGATCTGCCGGGCAAATTTGCAGTATTCCAGCCCCTTTGCCTTGTCGGATTCATAGTCTGCCGTGAGATAGTGATAGAGGCAGACAAACTCCAGCCCGTACCGGCCGCACAGTTCCACCACCTTTTGAGGATCATCCATATAATAATCCGCAAACCAGTTGAAGTTTTCCACGGTCTGATAACCCAGATAGGAAATTTCCCGCAGCGCCTGTTCAAACGCCGCCTTAGGGTCCGGCGCATGCCGGAAACCATTGTGCTCATCGCTGAGCCAGGTCCATACCGTATATCCCAGTTTCATAAAATCACCATATCCCTCCGCCGCGTAAGGCCCATGCCGGATAGGGCAGGCATGTCCCCCGCGGCCAATCAAATGAGCCGTTCCAATCCGCCTCAGCCCTTTGTAGAGCCCGCCGTCAGTCCGCGGATAAACTGCTTCTGCGCCAGCAGATATACAATGATCATCGGGAGAGTGACCGCGGTAAGGGCCGCAAACAGCTGCGGGAAATCCGTGGCGTACTCTCCAACAAAGGACATCAGGCCCAGGGGCAGCGTCTTCAGATTTTCCGTGCGGAGCATCAGGCTGGCCAGGAAATACTCGTTCCAGACGTTCAAGCCGCTGAAGACGACCTGAATCATGATCCCCGGTTTTGTCAGAGGCATAATGATCCGGAGAAAACTCTGAAACCGCGTACAGCCATCCATCATGGCCGCCTCCTCCAGGCTGGCGGGCAGCCCCACGTAAAAGGCCCGCAGCATAAACACGCCGAAGCTGATGTTCTGCCCCGCATATACCAGCGCAATGCCGGGAATGGAGTTGATCAGCCCCAGCTTCAGCGCCACAGTATACGTTGG
>CAMWTG010000215.1 GCA_947177115.1 uncultured Clostridia bacterium | reverse complement strand
GGTGGAAGGCTCCAGCTCCACATCCACATTGGTGAGGCGGGCTCCGGCGGCCTCCTTGATCTTCAGGGCCAGATCCAGAGTCTTCATCATGTGGATGGGCACCGTTACGTTCACCCGTTGCTCGGAGAGCTTCACCTCCGCATCCTCTATCACGTTGCCCTCCCGGTCCAGCAATTCATAGGTATACTCCTGCTGGATGGTGTTGGTGGCGCCGCTGATGTCCACCCGCACCCGGGCGGACGCCACTTGATCCACCTCGTCCTGAAGGCCGCTGAGGGTGACGAACGCCGGTTCTACCGTCTGCTGTTCAGCCACATGGACGTAGGGTTCATCCACTGACCCCACCACGTCCAGGCTGACAAGAATGTCCCGGGAATAAAGATTGGTAATCTGGACGGTGATGCTGTTGCGGGAGCGGCGCTCAACGGTAATGGCGGTCCTGTCAACGTTATCCGGCGTGAGCAGCTCGTAGTTCCTGCTGTATGGGCCTACGGCGTTAATGTCCGTCAGATCCACCTGCACCCGGACCCCTGACCGGCGCAGGTCGGAGATTACCGATCTGGGACCGCTCAGGCGAAGATCCACCGTAGCATCGCCGCCCTCGGCCAGCATCAGCCCCCGGCTGGGCAGCGTGTCCTCCGCCCCGATAAAGACCACGGGCACATTGATAAAATCTTCGCTGGTACTGTTGCCCAGTTCCGTATCCACAAACAGCCAGAACACGATGGCCAGCAGAAGGCTCAGCACAATGTAGAGGATCTTATTCGCTTTTTCACTCATCCGCTTTTCCACCGTCCTTTTTCTCCTTGCCCAGCAGTCCTTTGATACCTCTGAGTTTCTTCCCGTTCTCGCCATCGTCCTCCTCCTGGGGCAGCAGCTCGTTGCGCAGCAGCTGCTCCAGAGTCTCGGTCATAAGGTGGCGCTTGAGCATCCCTCCTACGGCCACGGAAATGGACCCGGTTTCCTCGGAAACCAGCACCACTACGGCATCGGAATTTTCACTCATGCCAATGCCCGCCCGGTGGCGCATGCCCAGGTCCCGGCTGAGGTTCACGTTCTTGCTCAAAGGGAGCATGCAGCCCGCACCCAGCACCCGGCCGTCCCGGACAAGCACCGCGCCATCGTGCATGGGGGCTTTGACGAAAAATATATTTTTCAGGAGCTCCGAGGACACCTCCGCATCCAGCTTGGTGCCGCTGCGGAGATGCTCGTCCAGCTGGTTGTGCCGCTCAAAGACGATCAGCGCACCGGTTCGGGACTTGCTCATATCGCCGCAGGCCTCCACCGTCTCGTCAATCGCCCGTTCAATGATATGCCTGTCCACCTGAGGCTTGGAGAACATCTGCAGAAACGGCAGACGGCTGCTGCCCACCTGCTCCAGCGTCCGCCGGATCTCTGGCTGGAACAGGATCATCAGGCCCACAATGCCCCACTCCACAATCTTGCCCAGCAGATAGTTCAGCGCCCGCAGCCTGCCCGCCGACAGCCACAGCGCAATAATGACCACCAGCACGCCCTTAATCAGGCGGGAGGAGTTTGTCTTCCGCACCAGCAGCAGCAGCCGGTAGATCAGATAAGCGATCACCAGGATGTCCAACACATCCCATGGCCGCAGGGACATAACGAAGCTGCTGAGCCGGTAGCCCAGGTCTGTCAATACTTCCATGATGTCCATGGCTTCCCTCCATTGAAAAAGAATCCCATAAGTAGTTTACATTTTACTCTAAACCGCGAGAAAATGCAACAAATTATCGTCCGGATTTTTTGGCAAAAACCGCCGCGCTCCGCCAGAATCATCCTTTTGCCTGTGAATAATTAGAAAAATGCACCACATATCATTTAATTCATAACATTTCGCTTAAAATATTCACAAAAAGTTTATATAGGCGCATCCTCCGTCTCCTCTCCGCCCCGCTCGGTCCGGCAAAGAGATCCGGCAGGAATTATTTGTATATAATTACAAAATAATCTGGACAGCGTCAGACAAATATGCTATAATGAACAAGTTCATAAGGAGCATCATCCCTATTTCCGTAAAAAAAGGAGGTACGTCCATGGAACATAAGTTCTTTAAGATCCCCGTATGTGTAGGCGATGTAACGCTGCGGGTGGCGCAGGGCCACTTCGCCACCAGAAACAGCCACACCAATTATTTTATCGATGTGACCCGGCAGCAGTCCTGCCTTCAGGAGGCGGAATCCGTGGCCCAGCAGCTGGCCCAGCGTCTGGCATCTTATACAATGGTGGACACTATCCTGTGCATGGATGGCACCCGCGTCATCGGCACCTGCCTGGCCCGGAAACTGACAGAGGCCAGCTACAGCTCTGTCAACTCCGGAAAAGAGATCTTCCTCCTCCGCGAGAATGTCAGCGCCGATGGCAAGCTGATCTTCCGGGAAAATGCCCGTTTCATGCTGGAAGGCAAAAACGTACTAATTCTTCTGGCCTCCATTACTACCGGCAGTACGGTGGAAAAGGGGATACGCTGCATCCAGTATTACGGCGGTAATGTGGCCGGAGTCGCCTCTATCTATAGTCACCTGCGGGAAATCCAGGGTACGCCTGTGGTATCCCTCTTTGACACGGAGGACCTGCCCGGATACGCCAGCTACCACCAGAAGGACTGCCCCCTGTGCCAACAGGGCCTGGAGGTAGACGCCATTGTTGACAAATACGGATACGAGAAGCTGTGATACATCTTCAAAAGGCCCCGGGATTCCCGTTTAAAGGGAATCCCGGGGCCTTTTTCTTCGTCCTCCGGTCTTTTCTACACCTCCCTCCGTCCTCGCCGCTCTGAGGGAAGATATAAGCACAGCGCACTGCGGTCATCGTCTCCCTGCCGCCGCTGGTATGCCTCCCGGAGAACGAGGCTGGTCAGCATATTGGGGTCCTCCCCCTGCCAGCCTGCCAGCAGATCCTGGACCCACTGGTCATCCCCCGCATCGGCCACACCATCGCTGATCATCAGCAGGAAGGTGTTCTCCTCCAAGGGGAACCGGATGGCCTGCGGCTCAGTATTGGCCTCCTGCAGTCCGGCGGGCAGGGACGCGCCCGCCAGCCGCCGGACAGAACCCTTGCGCTTGATGTAAGTGGGCGCGGCGCCATATTTATACAGCGCCGCCTGCTTGGCGGTGAGATCCGCTGCCAGCAGGTCAATGGTGGTAAAGCTCCCCTGCTCATCGCTGCGGAGGTTCAGCGCAGAGTTCAACGTACGCAGCGCCGGCTCCGGAGCAATGCCCGCCTGAAGGAACTGTTCCAAAAGGCGCAGAGTCATCTGGCTCTCCCGCTGAGCCTCCCGGCCGCTGCCCATACCATCGCTGAGAATCAGATACAGCATCCCGCCTACCCGGAACCAGGTCATGCTGTCTCCGCACAGCCTCTGCCCCTCCTTGGGAGCGGAGCCCAGGGCCACCTCATGACATAGCTCCCGCCCGGTTGCCGCCGGGGCTTCCGGAGCCGCCATGGCCTGGGCCACCAGCTCTCCCAGCTGGGTATACTGCCCCCGGCTGCGCTCCCGCTCCTTGTCCAGCTGACGGCGGTATTGCCGCCGCAGCAGCAGGGCTGTCACCTCCGTGTTGATGGCGGACAGCAGCTGGGGAAAATGGATACAGCGGGCACCAAAATGGGGTGCAAAATCGCCGGGTTCCGCCCTCCCCCGCTCCAACATGGCAGGCGTGGCATCGTTGAAGGTATTGTAAGTGGAAACATACTCCTTATTCCAGCACAAATCGCGCAGGGCGCAGCCCCGGCAGACCACCTCCGCCGCACGGTCAAAAATCACGGCGGGGTTCTCCTCTTTCTTAGGCTGAGGAGGCGCAAACGCTTCTCCCAGAGAGCGCAGGGCCTCCGCGCTGAGCTTCAGCCTCTGCCGCAACCCCTCGGCCTCCCGTCCGGCGGCCTTCCGCCGCGGGATGTACGCTTCCCGCAGCACCAGGGCGCAATAGTGGCACAGCACCCCCGCCAGCACAGTGCAGGCTCCCATCCGGATCAAAACAGCTCCATTTAACCCCATTTGCAGCGCGTAGGCCAGTTCCACCGCCAAAGTGGCCCCTCCGGCGGTGACAGGGCGGAACCACCCCTGCCGGAACCACTTGGTATCCCGAAAGGCGGAAAGCACCGCATAGATCAGGATCAGGATCCCACAGCAGCGCAGGGCCGAGCCAAAGGGGAGGAACACCATGCCCCCCATCACCCCGCCTGCCAAAGCGGCCACGGCATTCCGCCCCGGCCTGCAGGCTGCCAGCAGCCCCGCCGCCAGAGGCGCACGGCCCTCCAGGCAGCATCCGGCGGCGAAAAAACCCGCCGCTCCATAGCCCGCCAGCCGCAGCAGTTCCCCGGCCTGCGGCTTTTCCAGGGTGATGTTGGCGATCTTCATCATAGCTTGTCCCCTTCCCTGTTGTTCCTGTTTTTCCCATTGTAGCAGGCGGGAAAGAAAAAACCAGTCGGGAAATGCGGACGGGAATAGGCACGCAAAATAAAGATAGGCCGCCGGATGCCGCCGGCGGCCTATTCCTCTATTGGCTGCTGTCTACATTCAGATATCCGGGCAAAAAACGCGCCACGCTGCGTGCAATATACGCTATGTTCCCTTCCTCCAGCACCGTGTCCCTTTTGGTCCGCAAACGGGGAATGTAGTACCCCAGCCCCGCCAGATACCGGCAGGCGCAGAGGTCCACATGAAATTTGAACTTCCTCCCGTCCGAGGGGTAGTACTGCAGCCCTTTGGTCAGAATCCTGGGGCGCATCTCCTCCCCCTCCGAAAAGGCTGATTCCAATGCCGACAGCATCGCCGCATCCCACCGGCTGTGCTTGGATGGGATCAGCAGCAGCTCCTCTCCATCTCCCACGCAGTCCAAGTTGACAAACAGCCGCCTGGAGGCCTGCTCCGCGTGCTTTTTCTTGAAAGCAGAGGCTCCCAGCAGCGTCCGTTCATTGTTATCCAGAAACACCAGGCATACCCGCTTGTCAAACCCCGCCTCTTTCGCCGCCGCC
>CAMWTG010000214.1 GCA_947177115.1 uncultured Clostridia bacterium | reverse complement strand
CGGAAATCAATTTTTGAGGCAGACAGCCACCGGAATGGCAGGATCTGTGTAGGGGCGAGCATCGCTCGCCCGCACGATCCTAGGGATTTTCCGTTAGAAACGGGCGAGCAATGCTCGCCCCTACACAGTCTGTGCTGTTTGCGGGATAGTCCGGTATAAAATTGATTCCCCTGCGGTTTTTGGTTTTTCTGTGGACTTTTGCCGGAGGGCGCGGTATAATAGGGAACAGCAAATTTTTCGGGAGCATGATCCATGGGCTTTAGAAGATCAGTCAAAGATATCTTACGGTTCGAGGCGCTCTGGAAGCTGGCCATCCTGGGCCTGATCAATCCCCTGTTCCGGGAGATCTATCAGACCTACGTGGCCTCCGTAGGCGTCAGCTTCAACCAGGGGATGCTGCGCACCTTTTTGAACCTCAAAGGCGGGCTGCTGTTCCTGCTGCTGTTTTTCGGAGCGGCGGCGCTGGTGTTTTACGAACACTGCGTGGTCATCCACATCGCCGCCCTGTGCCGCCGGAGGGAGGATTTTACGCTGGGGCAGGTCATGCGCCGGTCCCTGTGGGACCTGGGCGCCCTGCGGGGCTGGTCCCTGGCGGCCGGGTCGCTGTACTACGTCCTTTTGCTGCCGCTGGTGCGGGTGGGGTATGTGAGCACCATGGTGCCCCAGGTGACCATCCCCGAGTTTATCTTCGGGGAGATGCGGAAGAGCATCCCCGGCGTATTGGGCATGCTGGCCATCTATGCCGCCTATTACGCCGCCTACCTGCTGCTGCTGTTCACGCCGGTGTGCATGGCTCTGGGCCGCCGGCGGTTCATACCGGCGGTCCGGGAGAACCTGCGCTGCTGGAAAAAAGCCGGCTGGAAAAGCCGGCTGGCGATACTCGCCATTCTCATCGCCTGGGAGCGGATCACAACGGAGATCGCCCGGTACTGGCGGCGCACGCCTCTGGGGAACGCGGACTTCGATGGGAATTTCCTGAAATATCTGGTCTATTCCGAGGCGTTCCGGAAGGATCTGCTCTATTGGTTCCTGCTGGCCCTGCTGCAAACGGTGGGGATGGCGGCGTTCCTCTATTACATCGTATCCATCGCGGACCGGGCCGGGGCGGGCCGGTCATCCCTCCGGGCCAACTGGAGCAGGGACGCCGGGACGCTGCTGGAGATCGCGGACCGCCGGTGCGCCGCGCTGGCGGCAGGCTGGCGGCGGCGGTTCCGGACAAAGCGCTGGAGGGCCGCCGGGGCGGCGGTGTGCCTGCTGCTGGCGGCGCGGCTGGCGCTGACCTGCTATCTGCCGCCCCTTGTCCACCGGCCCCTGGCCATCGGCCACCGGGGCAGCTATTTCACGGTGGAAAACACCTTTGTCGCGATACTGGCGGCGGCGGATATGGGCGCGGACTACGCGGAGATCGATGTGCAGCTGACCCGGGACGGCGTGCCGGTGATCTTTCACGATGGGGACCTGCGCCGCATGGCGGGGCGGGGCGAGAGCATCGGCGAGCTGGACTGGGCGGAGCTGCGGGAGATCCCGGTGGCGGACCTGCATTTCCCGGAGGCCGATGCCCGGATCGCCTCCCTGGAGGAGATCCTGGCTGCCCTGGCGGACCATCCATCGGGGATGGGGCTGCTGATCGAGCTGAAGCCGGAGCTCTGGCGGGGCGAAGAGCTGGCCTCCGCCATCATGGAGCTGGTGGAGCGGTACGGATTCGGGGAGCGCGCCATGTTTATGTCCCTGGACTATCCCTGCCTGGTGCCTATCATGGACCGGCATCCGGAGTGGTGGGTGGGCTACTGCGCTTTCAGCACCGCCGGGGATATTGACGGCAGCGTGTGGCGGTACGGCGTGGACTTCCTGGCGGTGGAGGAGCTGCTGGTGACCAACCGGCTGGTGACCCAGGCCCGGGAGCAGGAGCTGCCGGTGTATGTATGGAGCGTCTACGATGATGAGAAGATGCTGCAATACCTGGAAATGGGCGTGTCCGGGATCATCAGCGACTATCCGGATTCCGCCGCCCGGGTAGTGGCCGGTTTCCGGCAGAGCCACCCCGATCTGCAGTATCAGTCCGGCCGTTGACAGGGTGTGGTACAATGGAACGGACGGCGGTCAGTCCTCCGCCAGCAGCTGCCGGAGCGGGCCGATGAGGACATCGGCCCCTACGGGGATATTGCGCCGGAAAATTTTGTACAGCATCAGGAGGTCACCTATGATCCTGGAAACACAACGTACCATTCTCCGCCCTTTTACCGAGGACGATGCATCGGACGTATACGCCTATTGCAAAGACCAGCGGGTAGGCCCCATTGCGGGCTGGAAGCCCCACGAAAGCGTGGAGGAGAGTCGGGAGATCATCCGGACCGTGTTCTCCGCCCCCAACGTCTTTGCGGTGGTGGACCGGGAGACGGGCCGGGTCATCGGCTCCGCCGGATTTGTCACACCCAGTAAGCCTGCAGCAGCCGCCCAACAGGGAAGATCCTCCGAGATCGGCTACGCCCTTTCGCCGGACTACTGGGGCCGGGGGCTGATGCCGGAGGTGGTGGCGGAGCTGATGCGGTACGGCTTTCAGGACCTGGGGCTGGATGAGATCTGGTGTACCCACTATCAGGAGAACCACCAGTCGAAGCGGGTGATCGAAAAATCCGGGTTTCAGTATGCTTTTACCGAAAAGCTGACGGATGAATTCTATCCGGACCGGCCCACCTGCTTTTACTTCATGACCCGGGAAATGTGGGAGAAACGAGGAAACTGATGGACAGCTATCTGGTCCCCCGCGGATACGGAGAGGCGGAATTTATAGAGAAACGCTCCCGCTTCATCGGCCAGGTCTGGCGGGTGGAGACGGAGGAGGAGGCCCGCGCCCATATTGAGGAGGTACGGAAGAAGTACCACGATGCCCGGCACCACTGCTTCTGCTACGTCCTCCGGGAGGGGAACGTCCTGCGCTACGGCGATGACGGCGAGCCCCAGGGCACGGCGGGACAGCCTATGCTGAACGTGTTCGTGAAGGAGGAGGTCACCAACGCGGTATGCGTGGTGACCCGGTACTTTGGCGGCATTTTGTTGGGGGCAGGAGGGCTGACCCGGGCCTACGGCGGCACGGCGAAGCTGGCCCTGGACGCGGCGGGGATCAGCCGGATGCGGCTGTGGGCGGTGCTGGCTGTGCCGTGCCCGTACCCGCTGTATGAGCGGATGCGTCTGCTGGTTGAGAAGTGCGGCGGCGTGGTGGAAAACGCGGATTTCGGCACGGATGTCCTTTTGACGGTGCTCCTTCCGGCGGAGGATGTGGACGGTTTTCAGGAGAAGGTGACGGAGCTCTCCGCCGGGACGGTCGAGGTGCTGGTGGAGGAGGAGCGGTTTCAGCCGGGGCCGCCGTAAGGTATACATACTTTTCTTTGTGAACAAAGAAAAGTATCAAAAGAAAAACTTTATTTTGTTGGAAGTGATGAAAATGCATGATACTGCACTGCGTTGATTTTTCTGATCCGGCCTGAAAGCGCCGGAGTGAAAAATCAACGTAAAGGAGATATATTTTTACATGAAACGACAAACACTGTGGACTTACGATTTCACAGTCATAACGATAGGGAGCTTTATTTCTCTGGTGGGGAATGCCTTGTCCAATTTTGCCCTCAGTCTGCTGGTATTGGATTATACGGGCTCTACCTTCCTGTATATGCTGTTCCAGGTGAGCTTTCAGCTGCCGATCATGATCTGCCCGGTGCTGGCGGGACCGTACCTGGACCGCGTGAGCCGGAAAAAGGTGATCTATACCCTGGATTTCCTGTCTGCCGGGATTTATTTCCTGCTGTTTCTGCTGCTGCGGGGCGGATGGTTCAGTTATCCCGCGCTGCTGGCGGTTTCCCTTGTGACGGGAGCTATTGACGGCACCTATATTGTAGCCTACGACAGCTTTTATCCGAACCTCATTACAGAAGGGAACTTCCAGAAGGCGTACTCTGTTTACGGGATGCTGGTGGATCTGTCCGGGTTTGCAAGCCCGGTGGCGGCGGTGGTCTATTACCAGATGGGCGGGGCCGCGTCTCTGTTTGCCATCAATGCGGCCAGCTTTCTGATCGCGGCCTGCTTTGAGGTCACGGTCCGGTTCCGGGAGACCCACATGGACGAGGCGCCGCAGGAGACTGCGGGAAGCGCCTTCGGGCAGTTCCGCCGGGAGCTGCGGGAGGGCGTGGACTACATCCGGGGAGAAAAGGGGCTGCTGCTGATCGCGCTGTATTTTATGGCAAGCAATCTGGCCAGCGGCGCGGAACAGCTCCAGCTGCCCTACTTCCTGAACCACGCCGCTAAATTTGCGGCCTGGCCGGTGACAGCGGCAGCGCTGTACTCCATCCTGAGCAACTTCACGACCGTGGGCCGTCTGCTGGGCGGAGCGGTCCAGTATAAGCTGCGCATCCCCAGGGAGAAAAAGTTTTCCATTGCATTTTTTGTCTATGTGACGATCAGCGTGCTGTCCGGAACGATCCTGTTCCTGCCGGTACCGCTGATGGCGGTGTGGTTCTTTTTGGACGGTGCGCTGGGAGTGACCTCCTACACCATCCGCTCGGCGGCCACGCAGTCCTATGTGCCGGACAACAAGCGGGCGCGGTTCAACGGCATCTTCCAGATGATCTGTTTTATGGGCAGCGTCACCGGGAGCCTGGTGATCGGCGCGCTGACGGAGGTCCTGCCGGAACGGCTGATCGTGACCGCCGCAAACGCGCTGGTACTGGCGGCGGCGTATCTGTTCATCTGGCGGGGCCGGGAGCATGTGAGCCGGGTGTATAACCGGGAGACGTAATCCGGGGCGTTTTGGGGATACAAAGAAAAGAGGAGCGGCAGCTTTGCCGCTCCTCTTCTGTCTGTTCCGCTATGCCGTTACAGGGTGATGATGCTCTCCAGCTCCCCGCAGGCCTCCACCAGCTGCCGGGAACCGATCACGCAGACGCCCCCGGTTTCCGCCAGATGCCGGAGGGGCTCCGCCAGCGCGGCCAGCTGCTCATGGGAGA
>CAMWTG010000213.1 GCA_947177115.1 uncultured Clostridia bacterium | reverse complement strand
CGTGTTGGGAAGATGCCGGGTAGGCTCGTCCGGCCTGCCCGTCTCCCGCCGCAGCTCCTCGGCAGAAGAGTCAACCTTGATTCTGGGCTCCCTACGGAATGCCTCCAGCTCCGCCAGCATTTCATCGGCTGTGGAATAGCGCTTGTTCCGGTCCGGGGCCATGGCCTTCATACAGATCTGCTCCAGGGCCTCCGGGATTTCCGGGTCGATCTCCCGGGGACTGAGAGGCACAGCGCTAAAATGTTGGATGGCCACGCTTACCGGATCCGCGCCGTCAAAGGGCAGACGGCTGGTAAGCATCTCATAGAGCACCACGCCGGCGGAGTAGATATCGCTGCGGTTGTCGGTATAGTCCCCCTTGGCCTGTTCGGGAGAAATATAGTGGACGGAGCCAATGGCCTCGTTGGAGGGATTGGAGCCGTTGGAGAGGAAGGCAATGCCGAAATCCGTTACCTTCACCGTTCCGTCCCGAAGGACCATGATATTCTGGGGCTTGATGTCCCGGTGGACGATGCCACGGCTGTGGGCATGGCTGAGCCCTTTCATGATCTGTGTGATGAAATGCAGCGCTTCCGGCCAATTCAGCTTCCCCCGCCGCTCCATATACTGCTTGAGGGTGATGCCATCGATCAGTTCCATGACGATATAATCCATATCCCCCCGGCGGCTGACATCATATACCGCCATAATGTTGGGATGGCTCAGCATGGCAACAGCCTGAGACTCATCATGGAACCGGCGGCGGAACTCCGCATCCTCGCTGAGGTCCTTTTTCAGCATCTTGATGGCTACCAGACGGTTGAGCCGGTGGCACTTTGCCTTGAATACCACCGCCATGCCCCCGGTCCCGATGACCTCCAGGATCTCATAGCGGTTATCCAGCATCTTTCCTATGTATCGTTCCATAGTCAAGCGTTCCTTTCTTCCCAGCTCACTGCCGGCGCAGCAGCACGGCGGTCACATTATCCGGCGCGCCCTGGCCCTTGGCCAGTTCCAGCAGGCGGTCCAAGCATTGGTTGTCCTCCGTGCCCCGGAGAATCTCATCGGCCAGCTCCTGGTCCGTTACCGTACCGGTAAGGCCATCGGTACACAGCAACAGACAGTCCCCCGGCTCCAGAGAGACCCGGTAGCTGTCGCTGAGAGCCTCCCGGTCCGGGCCCAACGCCCTGGTAATAATATTCCGGTTGGGATGCCTGCGGGCCTCCTCCTCGGTGATGCTCCCCTGTTCTATCAGCCGCTCCACCACGGAGTGGTCCCTGGTGATCCGGGAAATGCCGCCGCCGTGGGCCAAATAAGCCCTGCTGTCTCCTACGTTATCCAGCAGCGCCTCCCCTTCCCGCACTACGGCGGAAACAAGCGTGGTGCCCATGCCCCGCAGGCCGTTCCCGGCGCAGGAGCGTTCATAAATAGCGGTGTTGGCCTCCGCCACGGCAAAAGCCGTCACCTCCCGCACCTGCTCCCAGTCCATTCCCTTCCGAAGGTTGCCCTTGCAGGCGGATAAAAACGCATCCACCGCCAAACGGCTGGCCAGCTTTCCTCCGCCGGGTCCGCCCATACCGTCACAGACCACGCAGATGGTAAACCCGGTTTCCTCACTGACATGGACAGCATAGGCATCCTGGTTTTCCCGCCGCACCAGGCCGATGTCTGTCATGCCCCATACGTTCATCATAGTCATAGCCTCTTTTCCGATCCTCGGCACTTCTCATTTGTGGAGCAACGAAAGCCGAAGATATGTTTCTGGCGCATCCACGCCATAAAACATGGTTTGCACCATGTCCGCCCCACAGTCCGAAACAGCTCCGCCGGCTTGTCCCATTTCCCGGATGAAATCGGGGCCGCTTCCCGCAGACTGTCCGCTGAACATGGGCACGGCAGCGAAGAGGAAGGACATCTCTTTTTTCACGCCTTCATCATCTCCTTCCGCCGCAGCTGGCCGCAGCTGGCATCAATGTCGCCGCCCAAGCTGCGCCGCACGGTGGCGGTGACCCCCTGGCGCTCCAGCCGCTGCTGGAACTGCCGCACACGGCGGCTTGGCTTCAGCGGGCTCTCCGCCACATCGTTGAGAGGGATCAGATTGACGTGCCCCGGCATGCCCCGGAGTTTTTTGACAATCAGATCCGCCTGCCAGCCGGCATCGTTGACGCCATCGATCATGGCGTATTCAAAGCTGATACGGCGGCCGGTCTTTTCAAAATAGCCCCGGCAGGCAGAAAACAGCTCCTCCACATCATAGGCCCGGTTCACCGGCATGATCCGGCTGCGCGTCTCGCTGTCAGGCGCATGGAGAGAAACGGAAAGCGTCAGCTGCAGCTCCAGCTCCGCCAGCCGCCGGATCCCGGGGATAACGCCGCAGGTGGAAAGGCTGATATGCCGCATCCCGATATGCAGCCCCAGAGGGTGATTTATCAGCTCTAGGAATTTCAGCACATTGTCCAGGTTGTCCATCGGTTCCCCAATGCCCATGAGGACGATATTGGATATGGGGACGCCGCTGTCGGCCTGGGTAAATATCACCTGCTCCGCCATCTCCCCCGGCGACAGGTCCCGGACCTTCCCGCCCAGGGTAGAAGCGCAGAAGGCGCAGCCCATGCGGCACCCCACCTGGCTGGAAATGCAGACGGTGTTGCCGTGGCGGTAGCGCATGAGCACCGTTTCGATACAGTTGCCGTCATGGAGTTCCCACAGATATTTTATGGTGCCGTCATTTTCAGAAACCTGCTTCCGGGACACGGTCAGACCATCGGCCCGGTACACCCCGGCCAGCTTTTCCCGAAGGGGCTTCGATATGTCGCTCATCTCGTCAAAGGAACGGACGCCCCGGTGGAGCCAGGTAAACACCTGCCTGCCGCGGAAAGCGGGCTCCCCCAGTTCTCTCAGAGCCGCCGTCAGCTCTTCCAGCGTCATGGATCGTATGTCTGTATTCATGCTCTCCTCATCTTACAGATGTAAAAGCCATCTGTTCCGTGGCGCTGAGGCCACAGGGTCAGGCTCCCATTGTTTTCTTCACTCAGCCCCGGCAAAGAAAAGCTTTCCAGGCTGAATCCATTGTGACTGGCTAAAAAATCCGCAGTCACGCTCTGGTTCTCCTCCGGTAATATGGTACAGGTGGCATACAGTAGTACGCCGCCCGGCTTTACATACCGGCTTGCATTATTCAGAATGGCCCGCTGGATCTCCGGCAGGCCAGTAAGCTGGACTGGGTCTTTGTAGCGGATATCCGGCTTCTTCCGGATGATGCCCAGTCCCGAACAGGGTACATCACACAACACCGTATCAAAGCCCTCCAGCCATTCCTCCCGGGCCTGCCGTCCATCGGCCAGCTCCGGACGAATGCAGGTCAGCCCCATACGCTCCGCGCCCTTGGCGATTAGCTCCAGCTTGTGCCGGTGAATATCGCAGGCAATGACCTCCCCCGTGTCCTCCATAACTGCAGCCGCCGCGAAGGACTTTCCCCCCGGCGCGGCGCATACATCCAGCACCCGGCCTCCGGATCTCACTCCGGCAGCCAGCACGGCAGACCGGGCGGCAGCGTCCTGTACCTGAAACCATCCCCGCTGAAAGGCGGGCATAGCCTCCAAACTCCCGCCGCCGGACAAATGCCAGCAATCCGGCAGCCAGGGATGGGGCATCGTTACCGCTCCAGAGGCCGCAAGGCCCTCCAGCAGTTCATCCTGTCCACAACGCAGGGGATTACGCTGGATCACAGTGGGTGCCGCTTCATTATCCAGACGGAGATATTCCTCGGCCTCCTCTTCCCCCAGCAGATCGATAAGCCGCCGGACCAGCCAGCCGGGATGGCTGTAACGAAGGGACAGATACCCGGCCCGGTCGCCGGCGGGAATCTCCGGCAGGCGCTCTTTTTCCCGGCTCAGCCGCCGCAGCACAGCGTTGACCAGCCCCGAGGCCCGCCGGTGCTTCTTCCGCTTCACCTGCTCCACGCTCTCGTCCACGGCGGCGCTGTCCGGCACCCGGTCCATATACAGGATCTGATAGGCTCCCAAACGAAGGACGTCCCGAATGAAAGGCTCCAAGGAATCGAAGCTCTGACTGCAAAAGGCATCCAGATAGAAATCCAACAGCGCCCGGTTTTGCAGTACGCCATAAACCAGCCTGGACGCCAGTGCAGCCTCCCGGCGGTCCAGTCCGCGGCAGGCTGTTTTCAAATTATTGTCCGACCACGCATCCAGACGGCGGCAGGCGGTCAGCGTCTCCAAGGCCGTTTCCCTGCCATTGCTCATCCGCGCCTCCTGTTGTCCCGTCCGGCAAAGATCAGCAGATACCGCAGCAGCTGCAGCAGGCTCATCAGCAGCGCCGCCACATAGGTCAGCGCGGCGGCGGTGAGGACCTTCCTGGCTCCCCTGCGCTCATCCTCGTCCAGAAGATAGGCTCCATCAATCGTTCCCAGGGCCCGGGCAGAAGCATCAAATTCCACCGGCAGAGTCACCAGCTGGAACAGTGTGGTCAAACTGAACAGAACAATGCCTATCAGAAACAGCGGCTGAGAGTACAGGAACAATCCCAGCATCAGAACAATAAACGCAAATTGGGAACCAAACTGGGTCACCGGTATGATGGCGGAACGGACACGGACCGGGCCGTATCCCATGGCGTACTGCACCGCATGGCCCGCCTCATGAGCGGCAACGCCCACCGCAGCCACCGTGGCCGCGTTATACACCGGCTGGGAAAGATAGATGGTATTGTCCCGCGGATCGTAGTGATCGGTGAGTTTCCCGCTGCAGGGCCGGATGGCCACATCGTGGATACCGTGTGCCCGCAAGACCTCATAGGCAGCCTGGGCTCCGGTAACGCCCCGGCAGTTGCGTACCTGGCTATAACGGTTAAAGCTGGAACTGACTTTCGCCTGGGCGTAAATGGAAAGGATCAACACCGGGACCAGCAAGATCCAATAAATCGAATTATAATAAAATGGCATAGCTCTCCTCCCTTTATAACCGGACAGGATGCCGCCGCAGATAGTCCGCCGCAGCCATTCGCTTGCCTCCATCGGCCTGGAGCTCAGTGATAACCAGAGATTTCCCGTCTCCGC
>CAMWTG010000212.1 GCA_947177115.1 uncultured Clostridia bacterium | reverse complement strand
CCCGCGTCCTCCGCCTTGCCACACCGCATTTTCCCCCGCCTCCTTTTTACCGATTTTCAAGTGTGTCGACTATACCATCGGAGAATTCAAAATAAAAAGTGTTCAATTATTTTCTTCCCCATTAATCTCACGCCGCAGCGCCTCCCGCACCCGGATCATTTCCGTCCTCCACGGCGCAGCGCGGTCAAAAGACGCCGGTTTCCCTTGGATGATCCGCCGGGAGGCAATGTCCAGGCGCAGGGGAACGAACTGCAGCGTCTCCGCCGATACCTTTCGCCAAAACCGTTCTAGCAGCAGGAAACCATCGTAGACCTCCCCAATGCCCTCCGAGCTGTCGGTATAGTCCACATCTGGAAAAATCAGTATGCAGTCTCCCTTCTGGAGCGCCGCCACCGTTTCCTTGAACGTAGTCCCGATCCGCACCGTCCCCCGGTAGACAGGGATCGCCCCCATGGACCGCATCAAGGCGCTGACATAACCCGATGCCGCCCAAGCGGCAAGAGCCGCCGCAGGCCGGGGCATGCCGAAGCGTTTGGAGAAAGTATAGTCCCGGTACTGCCGGCGGCAATCCTCCCGGTTCAGGAACATGTGGAACACCCAGGGCCGCACCGGAAAAGGCAGCCAGCAAAGCGTAGCCAAGGGCCCCTGCAAATTGTTGTGACTGCACACATACACGGCAGGCCCCGCGGGGCGGGGGATGCCGGCGGCCCATCTGCCGATACCCAGACGGACAAAAAAACGACTGCATATGAACAGTTTACCCCGCTCCATGGGCCGCCTCCTCCCGAAATACCCAGTGCATCTGGATCTGATAGCTGCAAATGGCCAGAACGATATCCCCCGCCGCCTTGTTCGCCGTGGGCCAGATCCCCGGCAGCAGCCAGTTCAGCGCCAACAGCAGTAAGTACGAACACAGCAGCTGACACCCCCACAGGCAGTAGTAGCGCAGCAGCGTCTTTCCGCTGGGACTGCCGCCAAAGACATAACGGCGGTTCAATGTATAGTTCAATGAAGAGGACAGCGCCCTGGCCGTCAGAGTGGACCACCAATAGCAGTACAGCTCCGACAGTGGGCGGAAGACCACCGCGCTGCACAGCCAAAAGGCGGCTACGTCCGTCACCGCCGACAGCACCGCCGAGGCCGCATACCATCCCAGGCCGGAGGTGAGGATCACAAACACCCGCCAGGAGTCCCGTACAGGGTGGAGGTGCGTACCGCTGTTGTTGTCAATGTAGATCACCTGAATGGATACCTGCCTGATCTCGATCCTCTCCCGGGCAGCCCGGATCAGGACGTTCATCTCGTACTCATACCGATCCCCCTTGATCCCCCCGCACCAGGCCAGCAAGCCCCATGGTATCCCCCGCAGGCCCGTCTGGGTGTCTCTCAGCCGGGGACCGTAAAGCGTGCGGAAGGCCCAGCTGGTCAGACGGTTGCCGATCTTGGATCTCACAGGCACCTGCGGGAGGGTCAGATCCCGCACACCCAAAGTAAGGCAGTCCGGGTTATCCAGCGCCGCACGCCCCACTGCACATACGTCCTCTACGCTGTGCTGTCCATCGGCGTCCGCCGTGACCACGGCACAGCCCTCCCATTGGGTCTGACCGGCAATATAGGCGAAGGCGTCCTTCATCGCCCGGCCTTTGCCCTGATTTCGCTCATGGCGCAGGACGGTACAACCCGCCAGGACCTCTAATTCCTGAAAGACCGTTCCGCAGGACGGTTTGCTGCCATCGTCTATCACCACGACCTGCTCCGCGCCCCGGTCCAGCAGAGCGGCGGCATACCCTGGCAGATCCCCATCCGGGTCCAGCGCCGGAATCACCACAATACACCGGCGCAGCAGCTGCATCTCCTCACACATTTTTATACACACTCCTGTTCGTCTCTCAGATTGGCCGGCAACCGATATGATCCCGTTGGACAGGGGCTGTCCAACGGGCCGGAGGGCCCTCCGGAAAATTTTTCCTGATTTTGATTGTAAGTCAAGATTATTAAGTTCACAAGAGAACCATTTTTAAGATTTTTTTAGGGTTGCCTTTGAAGAATTCAGAAGAGCGCCGGAGAAATCCTTCCCTTTCCCTGGCGCTCTTCCTGCTTTATCTGGCCGTTACCAGTTCTTCCTCCCGTTCCCGCCGCATTTCGGCGATCTGACCGTACAAGCAGTCCAAGGCGTCTCCCAATCCGCCGATGCGGTCGATAAGCCCCAGATTCACCGCCTCCTCGCCATAGATCACGCTGCCTACGTCTGCGGCCATCTCGCCGGTTTTCAGCATAAGGTTCAGAAACTTTTTCTCACTGATATTGCTGTTTTTCGCCACAAAGCTGACGATCCGCTCCTGGATCCGTTCAAAGTAGTTGAAGGTCTGGGGCGCGGCGATCACCGTGCCGTTCATCCGTACCGGGTGGATGGTCATGGACGCGGAGGGCACGATCATGCTCACCTTGGGGGCTACCGCCAAAGGTACGCCGATGGAGTGGCCTCCCCCCAGCACCAGACTGGCAGTGGGCTTGCGCATCCCGGCGATCAGTTCCGCGATGCCCAACCCCGCCTCGATGTCGCCGCCTACGGTGTTCAGCAGCAGGAGAACGCCGTCCACCTCATCATCCTGCTCCAGAGCGGCCAGCAGGGGCATGACGTGCTCATACTTGGTGCTCTTCGCCGTCTCCGGCAGGACCTGGTGGCCCTCCACCTGTCCTACGATCGTCAGGGTATAGATATTTCCCCGCTCGTTCCGGCTGACAGCGGAACCGAAATCCACGATCCGCTGGCTGCTCTCGGGGGTGTTTTTGTCCTCGTTCCCGCCGCTGGGGGTAGTCGTCTTGGTTTCTTGGCTCATAAAATGATCCCTCCCTTTCGCTGGTATTCTTTACGAAAGGGAGGGAAATCATACATATTTCGGTTTACTGCATCAAAGCGATATTTTCTTTTGTCAACGGAACAAGGTCCGGCCCGGTAGGAAACGCGCCCTGCAAATTCATCTCCCGCCACGCCTCATAATCCGCATTATCCATGACTTCGCCGTAATCAGGGGCGTAACTGCCTTCTTCGGTGATCACATAGTAAACAAACCCATCGCCATCCATATCCACATCATCCGGGAAGGAGGTCCCGCTCCAGGTGTCCGACAGGCTCTTGTCCCAGCCGTCCACGGCGGCGGTCAGCTCATATTTGCCCGTTTCCGCGCTGTATTGGTACACGTTGTAGGGCCAGAGCTTATCCCCCGCCATGCCCTGGTTGTGGCTCCAGGCGGCCTCGATGATACCGTTATCGTACCAGTACAGGCTGGAGAACTCCTCCAGCTCGATGTACGCCGTTTGGGAGGCCTCGTTGTAGCCGTAGACGCGGGTCCACATATCCGCCATGCTGCCGCCGGTGTTCCGGACGATCAGCTCCTCCACGCCGTCCCGGTCCGCATCATAGAGCGCGAAGCTGGGGCCGTTCTCATACTGGGACTGCTCCGGGTCCTGGGAGGACTGGTATATCTCCTCCAAAACCTCCTGGTAAGCCGCCAGCATCCCCGACCAGGCTGTGGTGGGAATGGAGGGCTCCTCCGGCTGGACCTCCGGCTTCGCCGGAGACTCGTCCGGTGAAGGGGCCTCCGGCGGAAGGTCCGGTCCGGCGGGCGGTTCCGGTGAAACTACGTCAGGTTGGGCCGGGGGCGCGGAGGGCTCCTTTTCCCCGCAGGCGGTCAAAGCGCAGAAAAGCGCGCAGAGCAGCAGCATCCAGATGATCTTTTTCATGTTGTTTTCTCCTTACTTTTGCTCGATCAGGGCAATATTTTCTTTAGACAATGAATATTTGCTCACATGCACCACATTTGCCCCCAGGTATTGGGCCACCCACTGGGCGTACTCCGCGTAATCCATAGGCTCGCCGTACACGGGCGCATAGCCGCCCTCTTCCTCAATGATGTAGTAGACGAACCCGTCCCCGTCCTTATCCACATCGTCCGGGAAGGGAATGACCGTTTCGTCATAGGACAGGTAGGTATCCCGGATGCTCTTGTCCCAGCCGTCCACGGCGGCAACGCGCACATATCTGCCCGCGTCCTCGTCATATCTGAGCAGTGTGTAGGGCCACAGCTTATCCCCTGCCACGCCCTGGTTATGGCTCCAGCCCGCTACGGCGTAGCCGTTGTCGTAGTAGGTCACCAGGGGATACTCCGCCAGCAGTTGCTTGCCGTTTTCATCGTAGACCACCTCCACCTGTCCAGACATGATGGCGTAGTTGGTCTGGGTGATGAGTTCGTCTCTGCCATCGCCGTTTACATCGCAAATGGCAAAACGGTCTGCGGAGATGTCCCCGCCAACAGTCTCCTGGCGCTCATGGATGTAATCCAGCAGGATCTCCCGGAAGGCGGGCGTCAGGGCGAAATACGGATACCAGGTGGTCAGCCCTTCGTCACTGACGGTGAAGGTACCGTCCTCGTGGTAGATCACAGAGCAAGTATAGAGGATGTTGTTCTCATACGTGGGATAGTCGTCCGCCTGTACCGCCCCGTAGATATGCAGAAAGATCTGCCCGCTCCTGTGGAAATCGTATCCGTAATTGAGCTCGTTCAGGGTACACGAATGGGGCGCGTCCGCGTGCCATCCCTGCTCCTTGTATACGGCGTTCATATCCACCGTCACCGTGCTGTCCAGGTAGCTCACCTCGGCGGCCCCCTTATCCCGGAATACCGTCAGCGTCCGGTCAAGGGCGAAATCATCTATGACCGTCTTTGCCGCAGTGGACCAGTATCCTGCCCACTGCCGGCCGTCCCACTCATATACGGCCAGCTCATTTACAGACGCACCCGTACCGTGCAGCACATTGTATCTGATCGCAAGCTCCTTTTCGCCATCGCCGTCCAGGTCCTCAAAGTACAGCTCCGGCAGCAGCATCTGCGGCATGGTTACAAGGCTGATATCCAGGGCCTGGAGCGCGTCTCCGTACCGGAGGTACCCGGTGCCGCTCGTGTGGTCGTAATAGACCGCAATGTCATCCTCCGGCAGTTCTGCCGCCAGCCAGATATCCGCTTCCGCCTCCGGCGTTCCGGGGGATACAATGCGGGTGGGCAGATCCTCCAGGGC
>CAMWTG010000211.1 GCA_947177115.1 uncultured Clostridia bacterium | reverse complement strand
ACACAATATCGTGGACCGCCAGAGAAATCCATCCCTACGGCTCCCGATACCCCTCCGGGTCCTCCATCCGGCCCAGCAGGTAGTCCACAGAGCAACCCAGATAGTCGGCAATCAGCACCAGATTCCCGGAATAAATCTTGGAGGATGGTTTTCGTTTCCAGGAGTTGAACAGGCTTTGTGAGATCCCAGTCTCTTTTGATAACCGATATGGTGTGATATCGCGCTCTGCTAAAATTTGCAGGATAATTTCTGAATGTTCCATAATACAAAACCTTCTTTACGCCGAGTTATTTGCGCAAATCTATTGACTGCACAAATATTTCGGTGTATACTATAACATATCAACCAACAGGAGGGAATTCCCATGACAGACATATTAAAAGAACTTTTTGAAAGTCCTCTTTACGGAGGCTGCAATCCGTCAGACACGCTGAGGGCTCTCCAGAAAAAGGAAAACGAGCTGTGGGACCGGCTCCTGCCCGTTATCGGCCTGGAGACCATCGATGAGATCAACAACACCCAGGGAGAGATCGCCCGGGAGATCGATCTGCAATGGTTCCGCGAAGGCTTCCGCCTCGGCGCCTCCCTGATGCTGGAGCTGCTGTAGCTAAAATTTTGCCAGAAGCTCCTCAGGCGCAAGCAAAGAGATGCCGAAGTCCGCAAAATCCTTTTTATTTCGCGTCACAATCGCATCGCACCGGTTTGCTTTTGCGCATACCGCCAGCAGGCAGTCCTCAAAATCCGCCGCCCGCCGGGCATAGGCGTCCAGCACATGCTCATTGGTAACAGTCAAAACCTGTACGATCTCCAGAACGGATCCCAGCGCCTGATAAGCCAGCTCTACGCTGTGAAGCTGCCGGCGCACCAGATAGAAAATATCCGTTGCACTGGAAGCCGAGAGAAATCCCTGCGCCTGTCCGTTTTCGCACAAATACAAAACTTCTTTTGAATTTTTATAAAACGGCTCCCGGTGTCCTAATACATCCAGAAAGATGTTGGTATCAATCATCAGCCGCATAACGTTCCAACCGTTCCTCCCGCAAAGCCTTAGCATCAAGCTCTTCCGGCAGCTTGCCCTCCAGCAGGCCGCTGATCGCGTCCACCGCGCTCCCGGCAGGCCTTACCAGCTTGGCAATGGTTTTCCCATTCTGCGTTATGAATATATCCCCACCCGACAGCATGGAAAGGTACTTTCCAAAATTCGCGTGAAATTCCGCCGCCGTAACGGTCATAGCAAAACCTCCCTAAAAACGCTTTACATGAAATATTCGTTCTGATCATTTCCGCCCCAGCATGGCGTCCAGCAGATCGAACCCGTCCTGCTCCACCACGGTCACCGGCACCCCCAGCGCCTTCTCCACATCGGACACATGGAGATCGTCCAGGAACACATCCCCCCCATGCCGCAGCATGTTCACAGGGATCAGCAGCCGCGCCCCCAGGTCCTTCCCCTTCAGCTGGGCGATCAAGTCCCGACCGGTGATCAGCCCCGCCACATCGATGGTGTGCCCGAAGAAATCGTTTACGATAGCGGCCACCTGTCCGGCCGCGCCAGTCTTCTCCCGGGCCTTGTCCGCCAGCTCCTGCAAAAAGGGCCTTGCGCTGACCCCGGTGGCGATGGTATAGGGCGAAGCCTCCACCGGCTCATCCTCCAGCCGCAGCCCCGCCTCGAACTCGGTGATAAGGCTGCGCAGCATCCCCACGCCGTTTTCGATCTGGACGTAGTCCTCATAATACGCCTCCTCCGGCAGCGGCCTCCCCGCCCGGATATACAGCTCATCGGAGCAGAAGAACATCCGGGACCCGTACCGCTCCAGGCAGGCGTCCCCGAAGGCATTCACCTGGTCGATGACCTGTCCGGCGGTCTCCCGGTCCACGCTCCGCAGCTTCGACAGCCCTTCCCGGAATTTCGTCAGCCCCACCGGCACAACGGAGCAGCTGGCAAATCCCCAGGCGGCCATGTCCTCCATGGTCCGCTGGAGCTGGTCCCCATCGTTGTACCCTGGGCACAGGACGATCTGCCCGTTCATGACGATGCCGGCCTGTCCGAACCGGCGCATGGCCTCCAGGCTCTCGCCCCCCGCCTTGTTTCCCAGCAGGATGGACCGGAGTTTCGGGTCTGTGGCGTGGACGGAGACATTGATGGGGCTGATGCGCAGGTCGATGATCCGCTGGATCTCCCGGGGGGAGAGGTTGGTGAGGGTGATATAGTTCCCCATCAGGAAACTGAGCCGGGCGTCATCGTCCTTGAAATACAGCGTGTCCCGGCACCCCGGGGCCATCTGGTCCACGAAGCAGAACAGGCAGTGGTTGGAGCAGGGCCTGGGCTCGTCCATGAGGTAGGTCTCGAAGTTGAGCCCCAGCTCTTCCGCCTCCGGCTTTTTCACCTGCACCCGCCGCCGGGAGCCGTCCGGACCTTCCAGCTCCAGCTCCGGGTCCGGGTCGTAGCCGAAGAAGCGGTAGTCCAGCACGTCCTCCACCGGGTGGCCCCCGATGGACAGCAGTTTTTCCCCCGCCCGGACCCCGGCCCGTTCCGCCGGGGAGCAGCGGTCAATAGATGTGATGACAGTACCCATGGGCCCCTCCCGGAAATCCTTTATATCTTATGAGTATACTGTAAATCCTTCCCCATTTCAATATAAAATTCCGCAGGATGCCAGGGTAACAGAGGAAAACTTCCGCCGGGAGGCGGTAATTCCCGTCAACGGCGGCCCCGGGCCGATTTTTCTTTTGGGAAAAACAGACGATTCCCCTTGCACCTGCGGGGAAATTTTGGTACAATAGTCCCATCATCGTTTAGAAGCTGCATTCACAGGCGTTGAACGCCGTTCGGACAAGTCTTTTCGCGCTGTCTTCCACATTCTCTTGCAATACACCCTGGATTTTGCGCAGCCGCATTGAGTGGCTGTGCAAAATTAAATTACGCATGGACACACGATGCGGTCATTGCGTAATCGCCCATTTCTGCGAAAATCCCTCGTCCATCCGGCATCCCCCGCCTATGAATACAGCTTCTTATTTGCGGGAAAGAAGGAGGACTGATCCATCATGGATTACCAAAAAGAATATCAAAAATGGCTGGACAGCGATGTGCTGACCGCTGAGGAACACGCCGAACTGGAGGCCATCAAGGACGATCCCAAGGAAATCGAGAGCCGTTTCTACGGCCCCCTGGAGTTCGGCACCGCCGGTCTGCGGGGCACCATGGCTATGGGCCTGCACCACATGAACCTCTACGTAGTCCGCCACGCCACCCAGGGCTTCGCCAATGTCATCTGCGCCGAGGGCGAGAAGGCCAAGGAGCGGGGCGTGGCCATCTGCATGGACTGCCGCCTCCACGGCATGGAGTTCGCCCGGGCCGCCGCCGAGGTCTGCGCCGCCGCCGGCATCAAGGTCCGCATCTTTGAGGCGCTGCGGCCCACACCGGAGCTGAGCTTTGCCGTGCGCCACTACGGCTGCCAGGCCGGCATCAACGTCACCGCCAGCCACAACCCCAAGGAGTACAACGGCTACAAGGTCTACTGGGAGGACGGGGCTCAGCTGCCGCCCCAGCACGCCGATGCCATTGCCAGGGAGCTGGAAAAGATCGACATCTTTACCGGCGTGAAATCCATGCCTTACGATGAGGCCGTCAAGGCCGGAATGATTACCGTTATGGGCGGGGAGACCGATGAGGCGTTCCTCAAGGAGGTCATGGCCATGGTCATTGATGCCCAGGCGATCCCCGCCGTGGCGGACAGCTTCAAGCTGGTCTACACTCCCTTCCACGGCTGCGGCCACAGGCTGGTCCCCGAGGCGCTGAAGCGGGCAGGGATAAAGCACCTGCTCTGCGAGCCCCAGCAGATGGTCATCGATGGCAATTTCCCCACCGTCAAGTCCCCCAACCCGGAGAATCCCGAGGGCTTCTATCTGGCCGTGGATCTGGCGAAGGCCAACGATGTGGACTTCATTCTGGGCACCGACCCGGACAGCGACCGGGTGGGCATCATGGTCCGAGACAAGGACGGCGAATATAAGGTCATGACCGGCAACCAGACCGGCGTGGTGCTGCTGGACTACATGCTGGGCGCTATGGAGCGTACTGGCAAGCTGCCCAAAAATCCGGTGGCCCTGAAAACCATCGTCACCACCGAGATGGCCCGGGCCGTGGCCGAGAGCTACGGCGCCGCCTGCTATGACACCTTCACCGGCTTCAAGTTCATTGCTGAGAAGAAAAACGCCCTGGAGGGCAGCGGCGAGGGCAAGGTGGTCTTTTCCTACGAGGAGAGCTATGGCTACATGCTGGGGGACTACGTCCGGGACAAGGACGCCGTCACCGCCTCCCTGCTGCTGACCGAAATGGCCGCCTACTACTATGCCAAGGGCATGACGGTCCTGGATGCTTACCAGGCCCTGTGCGAGAAGCACGGTTTCTATGGTGAAAAGACCCACAACCTTGTTATGCCCGGCCTGGACGGTCTGGCGGACATGGCAAAGCTGATGAAGTCCCTGCGGGAGGCTCCTCCCGCCGAGATTTCCGGTGTGAAGGTGGTCCAGTTCAAGGATTACAAAGACGGCAGTGTGGTGGACTGCGCCACCGGCACAAAGTCCACAATGGAGCTCTCCGGTTCCAATGTTCTCCGCTTTGAGCTGGCGGATGGCACCTCCATCATTGTCCGTCCCTCCGGAACCGAGCCCAAGATCAAAGTATATATCCTCACCAAGGGGGCGGATGCCGCGGAGCGGGATGCCAATGTGAAGAAATACGGCGAGTGGGTGGATACGCTCAAAAAATAAGTTGTTTCCCATTTTTGCCGCGCGGAGCGCGGCAAACGGCAGCTTCTTCTCGAATCGACCCGGGAGCTTCTCGCCCCCGTGGGGCGGCCTACGGCCGCCTTAGTTGCTAGCCGCCGTAGGCGGCTGCACGGGACTCCTCGCCTACTTTTTGTGTGAACAAAAAGCAACCAAAAAATCACTTAAACCTACGGTTTAAGAATCCCTAGATGATACACGGCCACATCGAGTGGCCGCGTATCATCTGATTGGCACCCCCGGCGCAGCGGCAGGGAGTACCGATAGAACCCGTGGGTAGCCGCAGAA
>CAMWTG010000210.1 GCA_947177115.1 uncultured Clostridia bacterium | reverse complement strand
TGTCTTCCATAATCTCCAGAAACTCTTCTCGCTTCGTTTTCTTCTTGCGGCTGCTGTACTCCATGTCCGTAAATGTTTCCTGTTTCATTTTCGGGCTCCTCCCTATCTCTTCGGTGCTTCTATTTTACCATATTTGTTTCTTGCGGGGTAGGGCTGATTAAATCAGAGGTTCCTTAGACAGCATATCACCAAAGCTGTGGGGCCATTGCGGCACAATGGTCCCGTGGTTTTTCTGCTATTTTTCGAAACAGTAGTCAAATAGCAGTCAGCAATTCCTCATACTGTCCAGTTTGGCTCACAAATCCTGACGATGAATGAAACCATGTTAATTGCAAGTGATCTACTGACACGCACTGATTACAAATGATGCGCTCCCCAAAATTGCCGGGCTTGTACTGTGCCTGCTTCTGGCGCAGAAACACAGCGGCGGAGGTTATTCAGCGCAAAAAAACGGAGCGCTGTCCCACATTGTGGGTAACGCTCCGTTTTTTGCGTACGGTTTATCCCCGCCAGGATCCTAGGTAAGTCAAGCTGGGTTTTGGGGTGCGTTTCTGCCCGTTCTGCCGGTCTACGGCAATGAGTCCGAAGGTCATGGCATAACCCTTCTGCCATTCAAAGTTGTCCAGCAGGCTCCAGTGGAAGTAACCCTTTACCGGCAAGCCGTCCGCGATACAGCGCTGCACGCCCTCCAGCGCGTCTTGGATGAAAGCCGTCCGGCGGGTATCATCAGCGGTGGCAATGCCGTTTTCCGTCACATAGAGGGGTTTCCCGAAGTCCTTTGCCACCCGGCGCAGGACATGTTCCAGGCCCTGAGGATAGTACTCATACCCCGCCTGGGTGACCTCCGCGCCTTCCGGGACCGGCAGCAGCCCGTCCGGGCCGATCAGGGAGCGGGTGTAATTCTGCACACCCAGGTAGTCATCGTCCTGAATGTAGGGCAGATAGTGGAGGAACTCCTTCTCCCACTCCCTCTCCGCGATGTCCTCTGCCCCGGGCTGCGCCTGGAAGTCGTGGAAAGAAAAGCTGAGTCCTACCTGCAAATGGGGGCAAACCTCCTTGATGGCGTTCCGTGCGGCAGCGTGCGCCCGGCATATGATCCGGTCTCCCTCCTCAGAGCAGGGGGACTGGAACATATGCAGCGTCCTCGGGTCCGCAAGGCCAAAGGCCTGTGCGCCCTCCATAGCGTTCAGCTCCTGCTGCTTTTGCAGCCCCTGGAGATTGATGCCCATTTGCAGGGAGTGCTCCGCATCCTTTGCGGCTGCTGCCTGGGCCTTCTGCGCCTGCATCATGTACCGCTTCATAATGTCCGCGATCTGGAGGCGGATGTTGGCTTCGTTGATCGTGCAGACATAGGTCACCTCATTGCCCAGCCGCTCTATGACATAGCGGCAGTAGCGGACAAAGTCTTCGATGACGCTCTCCGCCTCCCAGCCGCCTTTGGAGATGAGCCAGGCAGGACTGGAGAAGTGGTGGAGCGTAATCATCGGCTCTACGCCATTCTTCTTGCAGCAGCGGATCACCTCTCGGTAGTGTTCTACCTCATTTTCGTCAAATTTTCCCTCCTCCGGCTCGATCCTGGCCCACTCAATGGAAAAGCGGTAGGCATTCATCCCTGCGCCTGCCAGGAGTTTGATATCCTCCTCATAGCGGTTGTAGTGATCCACGGCCTCTCCGGAGCGGTCTGCATAGAGGGTATGGGGGATGTTCTCCATCACCCAGCAGTCGCTGTGGACATTGCCGCCCTCTACCTGATGGGCGGCAGTGGATGCGCCCAGCAAAAAATCCGGTGCAAATTGTTTCATAATCGGCCTCCTGTCTTTTGATAGGCCTACTATAATACGATCTGGCCGGATCGCGGAGTCGGAAATTTGTCACGGCAGTCTGTTTTTCGCCGCCTTCTGAAAATACAGCAAATTATTGATTGCCGCCGCTGATTTTTGTTCGTCCTATCCGCATACTTTCCCTATAATAAATGCCAGCGAGCCGCATGAAAACAGATGGAGAACAACTTATCAGGAGGAAAACGATTATGGCAAAGCAACCAAAACCGACCCAAAGTGAACTGGACGGCGTTCAGTACCGAAAGGCGAAGCTCTGGCAAATCATCCTATATGCCTGCAACGGCTTCGTAGGAATGAGCGTCTATTCCCTCATCGGCATGGCCAGCTACAGCGCAAGCATCGGATACGGCGTTGGAACAATTGCGTTGGGCTACATTCTTACATCCACCCGTATCCTGGACGCAGTCACCGACCCGCTGCTGGCTTTTCTCTACGACAAAGTCAACACCCGTTTTGGTAAGCTGCGGATACTGCTGGCGAGTGGATTTCTCATTGAGGCCGTGGCGCTGCTGTGCATGTTCAACTTCATGAGCAGCAAGGGTTTCGGCTGGGTGATGTTCACGGTTCTGTACGTGATTTACGTCATTGGCTACACCATCACCAATATGACCGCCCAGACTATTCCCGCCATCATGACCAACGACCCCAAGCAGAGACCCCTCATTGGCGTGTGGACGACCGCCTTTAACTATCTGGTTCCCATGACCATGATGATCGTGCTAAATATGGTGCTGCTGCCTATGTTCGGAGGGCAGTACAATCAGGCGTTTCTGTCCGCCGCCTGCTGGGTGTGCATCGGCATGGGTGCGGTGGGCATCGTGCTGGTGTGCATTGGCGTCAGCGCCTTTGATAAGCCGGAGAATTTCACCGGCGTCAGCAGAAAACGGGAACCGTTGAAAATCAGGGACATGGTTTCCGTCCTGAAGGGCAACCGTCCCCTCCAGTGCTACATTGTGGCCCAGGCCACCGACAAGCTGGCGACCCAGACCAACTCTCAGGCCGTCATCAACACCCTGCTCTTTGGTATTGTGATCGGCAACATGGGGATCGCCACTACTTTGCAGGCGGTAAGTATGCTTCCCTCCATACTGTTCGCTATCGTGGGCGCCAAATATGCAGGAAAGTTCGGCAGCAAGAAAACGATTGTCACCTGGAGCACCATCTGTATGGTCATTGCGGCAGCCACAATTTTGTTCTTTGCTGCCGGTGATCCCAAGCAAATCGCTGTCATGGGTCCCATGATGATTATCTATATCATCCTGAACCTCTCCCTCAGCGGCTCCATGATGTGCATTACCACCGCCAGCAATGCCTTTATGGCGGATGTTATCGACTATGAGCTGGATCGTTCCGGCAAGTACGTCCCCGCCGTGGTTACAGGCGTCTACAGCCTGATCGACAAGGTCATTTCCGCCTTCGGCGCGGTCATCGCCACCTCCTGCGTAGCCGTCATCGGCTATACCTCCTCCCTGCCTCAGCCCGGCGATGAGATGACCACAGCGCTGTTCTGGATGACCATGTTTGCCAAGTTCGGCCTGCCGGTTCTGGGCTGGTTGGCTACATTAGCCGCTATGCGGTTCTGCAAACTGGATAAGGCGGAAATGGTGAAGATCCAGAAGCGGATCGCGGAGAAGAAAGCCTCCGCCCGGCATGAGATCATCGAAGAAAATCTGAAATGATCACCGCTCCCTTTCCCGGAACTGGGTGGGCGTCATGCCGGTGATGGCCCGGAAAGCCTGGCTGAAGTAGCTGCGGGTGGCGAAGCCGAGCTGCTCCGCGATATCCAGTACGGTCTGATCCGTGCTACGCAGGAGCAGCTTGGCCCGCTCCATTTTGGCGAATTTTATGTAATCATTGATAAAAAAACCCGTCTCCGCTTTGAATTTCCGCGTGATATAATATTCGCTGTATCCGGCCAGCGCTGCCAGATCGGCGGCCCGGATCTTTTTGGAAAGGTTCATCTCGATATAATCGCAGCACTTCTGCACCGCATCTGACCGGGCCGGATCATTCCGGCAGCGGTGGACGCGGCGGATAAAGTCATCGTACATAGCAAGAGAGATCCCGGTCAGCTCATCCATCCTTTTCGCATGTTCCGCACTCTGGATATAGGTATCTCCCAAGGAGTAGGCTTCCTCCGGAGACAGTCCGCCCTCTATGGCGGCCCGGCAGACAATGGAACAGAATACGATCACGGAGTTTTTTGCCTGCCGCAGAGGCGCGCCGCCCTGAAGAGGGACGCCGTTGCTGATCGTCGTGGAGTTCTGGAGGGCGGATTTATAGTTGAGGTCGCCGTTGCGCACCATCTGCAGCAGAGCCCGTTCCGAATTCCAGATGAGATAGCGGTCGCGATGGGGACCGGGGCCTTGTCCGGCGGCGGGGCCGCCGGCTGCGTTCAGAACGCTCAGATCATTCGCCTGCAAGTGTTTTCCCGTCAGACAGTAGTGGAGCATCAGGATATATCTGGAAAAGACGATATGCTGGGAGACGGGAACGCGAGGAAGGCTTTCAATGAACCGGGATTTCCAGGCAATGGAGACTTCCGCCCCCTGATAGCTTGCCAGCCCGTCCCTGATCTGGCGGAACGCGGTATCCGAGAAGAACACCGGACCCAGCGTATAAGCCCGGTATAATTTTCCTTCCCGCTTTTCAAAGGCCGCGCCCCATATCAGCCCCATCTCCGTCCCCAGCAGTACCGGCGCATCCTGAGCGGCGGCATAGTCCAGCATTCTGGCCCGGCATCCGGAAAGGGAAAAAGCAGTGTCGTAGATCACCTCGTCCGGACAATTGGAAGCGAGCAGGCTGCCCTCTCCGTCATAGCGCCACAGGCTGATCTCACCGCTGCAGCGGACCAGCTCCTGAAACAGCTCAATATTCTGCAAAACATCCATTTCCGCACCCCCTTTTGTTCGATCATATCATAAAATACGTCTTTTTTCAACAAGGAGGAACCATATGCGAACCACTACAGTGCTTGATACCGGATGGAACTTTGTGAAAACCGCTGCCGGTCCCCTGGAGGCCGCGCAGGCATCCGGAGAAACCGTAACGCTGCCTCACACCTGGAACGCCGCCGACGGACAGGACGGCGGCAATGACTACTACCGGGGGACCTGCTGGTACGTCCGGGAACTGGACCGGCCCGCCCTGGAGGATGGCAGCGAGGTCTGGCTGGAATTTGCCGGAGCCGCCATGACGGCGGAGGTATATCTTAATGAAGAAAAGCTGGCCCGCCACGAAGGCGGCTACTCCACTTTCCGGGTGAACCTCACAGGAC
>CAMWTG010000209.1 GCA_947177115.1 uncultured Clostridia bacterium | reverse complement strand
GTACTGCACATCTGCCCGGAATACATCAATGAATCCATCCGTGGTAACGCCTGTGTAGCTGCTGGCCCACTCCAGAGAGTTGATCCGGTACTGTCCGGTGTAAATTTCCCGGGCTTCTGCCGGCCAGCTCTCCATATAGCTCTCAATGGCCGCCTGGGCCTGATCGTCCACCATATATCCGTCTTTATCCAGGAACAGCACCGTTGCGCCGTCCGCTTTCTGCCAGTCCGGCTCCGCCGGGATCACATAGCTCTCCGCAAAGGGCGTCTCATCCCCTACCGTCAGCGTCCGCGCCATGGCCACAAACAGCCGGTCATACTTCTCCCAGTTCGCCTTGGATGCACTGCCCTCTACCACCGGGCTCCCTTCGCCAATCCCGGAGTAGAACTGGAGCATTCTGCCGTTTTCGCTTGCGGACAGATTGACATACTTTCCCGCATAGTCGCTGCCCGGCTCAAACCGCACCGACAGCTGCGCTCCATCTGCGGAAGTGAACAGTCCGCCATTCTCTCCCAGCTTCTCCGTTTCCCATTCCTCCGGTACGTAGATGCTCCATCCGGTCCCTTCATACAGGACGCAGGGCACTTCCTTCCCATCTACCCGCAGGCTCAGTCCCTTTTCCGGCTTTTTCTCCGGTTCCTGTACCTCCTGCTGCTGGTTGTCCGGCTCGTCCGGCACATCCTCCGGCTGATTCCAGGGCTGCCAGATCCCTAAGCCGATCCCCGCCGCCGCCAGCAGCGCTATGCCGCCAATCATCCCGGCCTTTGCTTTGCCGCTGAGGTTGCGCAATGTTTCCCACATGATTCTATATACCTCCTGTTTCTTTCTCGTAACATTTTCTTCTGCTGTCCGCCCCTGTCTGCAGGCTGTCCGGCCGGGCGGAACGGCCGGGGTGCCGCAGCTGGCTGCGCCGCCTCCCCGAGCCTGCAGGATGCATCATAGCACAAAAAAGCCTCAAAGTCGTTTCATGGAGCTTACGAAACGGCTACAAATTCTTGCCGGCTGTAACAAATTACTTCCAAAAGCGGCAAAAAAAGCAAATGCAGAGCGTAACAGACGGCGTTCAACGCCTGAGAATACAGCTTCTAAATGTCCACGCCCGCCGGTTACGCATTTGCCCTTATTTTGTTCTTTGGGAGAGGCCGGGAACGCGGGGACAACGTCACCGCAAGGCCTAGCGGTTACCGCCGCAGTAGTGCAGACGGGATAGGCAGAACGGAGAAAGAGAGGACCGCCACACGGCGATCCTCTTCTTTGCGTTTGCTTACGGTCCCTTATATCTGAATACATCGATCATCAGCAGCACTCCGGCGCAAAAGGCATACTCAAAAAGTTCTGCTGCCTGAATTACATCGGCCTGCGCCTGCAAGTTCTGCATTTCCTCAATCTTTTTGTATTCCTCGGGAGACAGCAGCTATTGCTCAAGAATTTCCTTGTATTCTTCCTCGTATTTCACGGTCATGTGATAAGGTTTCGGATCGTCAGTGGGACGCCCCATTTTTTATCGCCCCAATATTCATCACCCTCCCACTTTGGGACTCCTTAAGTGCGGGCTAAAGGAATCCCAAAGTCAAGAGTTTCTATCTGAAACTTTACAATTCTTTGTCCTGATTTCTGCGCGGCTACTGTTCTCGCTGTTCCTGCCGCAAGATACTGTTTAAAATCCTGCGTATACGCCGCAAATCAGGCTTTTTTGAGATAACTAACCATTTTCATACAATCTGTAAAACAGCAGTCTTCAAAGTCCCTTTGCCGCCATATTGTCCACAAACTGCCGCGCAGCCCTGGGGGACCGCCCGCCCCTTCCGAGGGCGAACCGTTCCGCCAGCATGTCCAGTTCCGGATGACCGATCCCCCGCCGCCCTGCCAGAGCCCGGACGATAGAGAGATAATCGTCCTTCCCCGGCTTCTGGAAGGTGACATGCAGCCCGAACCGTTCCGCCAGGGAAACGGTCTCCTGCAGGGTATCGTTGCGGTGTACGTCATCGCCCTCCCGGTCGGAGAATTTCTCCTTGACGATGTGCCTGCGGTTGCTGGTAGCGCAGAGGATCACATTGCCGCTGCGGGCGGACACAGACCCCTCCAGCACCGCCTTCAGGGCGCTGTAATTGTCGTCGTCCTTCTGGAAGGACAGATCATCGATAAACAGGATAAATTTCAGCGGATTCTCACTGAGTAGGTCCAAAAGGGCGGGGATAAACCGCAGCTGGTCCCTGCGGACCTCCACGATCCGCAGCCCCTCTCCCCTCAGCGCATTGCACGCCGCCTTGACGGTAGAGGACTTCCCGGTGCCCGCATCTCCGGTAAGGAGCATGTTGGCAGCGCTCCGGCCCGCCAGCAGCGCCCGGAGGTTGTCCAGCACCAGCCCCCGTTCCCGCTCATATCCCACCAGCTCCTCCAGCCGGATGGGGTCCGGGTGGCGCACCGGCGCGATGTTCCCCTCATCGTCCAGGCAGAACATATGGCAGCCGGCATAGATGCCGTACCCATACCGCCCGATCTCCGCCGTCCTGCGGCGGTACTCCCCCGCCAGGTCGACCGCCGCCGTGCCGAAATCCGGCAGAAACTCCGCGCCGTCCAGCCCCGCCCGCAGGCGGTCCGGCGTCAGGGAAGCGGCCTCCTGCAAGGTTTCCAATTCCGCCTCCACGCACCGCTCCATAAAATCCGGCGGCGTCTCCCCCCGGCCGATGGCGCGGATGTAAGGGTTCTCGTTAGCCAGCAGCTCCCGCTGTACATAGAGGCCCAGGTCGCCGCCCTCCTCGTAGAGACGGGCAACGAATCCTCCATAGCTGGAGACAGCCTCCCAGGCGTCCCCGATCTCCCTGTCCGTAAGGTAGGAGCAAAGCGCCTCCATGGGACCGCCGCAGAGCAGACCGCGAAAGACACTCAAAGCCCGCAGCCGGGTGAGCAAATTAGAAAACTGCGTCATATCAGTTCAGGACCGCCCCCGCCGCGCCGCTGGACACCAAAGCGGCATACCGCCGGAGGTATCCGGACAGCTCCTTCTTCTTAGGCACAAAGTCCTTCATTCGCTCTGCCAGCTCCTCGCCGCTGACCAGCAGTTCCAGCTTATTGCCCGGAATATCGATCCGGATACGGTCGCCCTCCCGGACCACGCCAATAACGCCTCCGCTGGCGGCCTCCGGGGACACATGTCCGATGCAGGCCCCTCTGGTAGCCCCGCTGAACCGCCCGTCCGTGATCAAAGCCACGCTGTTGCCCAGCCCCATGCCCATGATGGCGGAGGTAGGATTAAGCATCTCCCGCATACCGGGACCGCCCTTAGGCCCCTCGTAGCGGATGACCACCACGTCACCGGGAACGATCTTCCCGGCGTTGATGGCTGCCTGTGCGTCCTCCTCGCACTCGAACACCCTGGCGGGCCCCTCGTGGACCAGCATCTCCGGCAGCACGGCAGACCGCTTCACCACGCTGCCCTCCGGCGCCAGATTGCCCCGCAGCACGGCGATACCGCCCGTCTCACTGTAGGGATCCTCAACAGGCCGGATCACCTCGGGATTCAGGTTTTCGCATCCGGCAATATTCTCCCCCACCGTCTTACCGGTAACGGTAAGGCAGTCCAGATCCAGCAGATCTTTCTTGGACAGCTCGTGCATCACAGCGTATACGCCGCCCGCCTCGTCCAGCTCCTCCACGTAGGTACGTCCCGCAGGAGCCAGATGGCAGAGGTTCGGCGTTTTCTCGCTGATGCCGTTAGCGATATCCAGATTGATCTCAATACCGCACTCATGGGCAATAGCGGGCAGATGCAGCATACTGTTGGTCGAGCATCCCAGCGCCATGTCCACCGTCAGCGCGTTCCGGAACGCGTCCTCGGTCATGATGTCCCTGGGACGGATGTCCTTCTCAACGAGCCGCATCACCGCCATACCCGCATGCTTGGCCAGCTCGATGCGGCTGGAGTACACGGCGGGGATGGTCCCATTGCCCCGCAGCCCCATGCCCAGCGCCTCGGTCAGGCAGTTCATGGAATTAGCGGTATACATCCCGGAGCAGGACCCGCAGGTAGGACAGGTCTTGCACTCATACTCCCGCAGCTTCTCTTCGGTAATCTTCCCAGCGTTGAACTGCCCCACCGCCTCGGAGATAGAGGAAAAGCTGGTCTTGCCGCCGTCCACATGGCCGGCCAGCATCGGCCCGCCGCTGACGAAAATAGCGGGGATATTCAGCCGTGCCGCCGCCATCAGCAGGCCGGGGACGTTCTTATCGCAGTTAGGGACCATCACCAGCGCGTCAAATCCGTGGGCCAAAGCCATCGCCTCGGTAGAATCGGCAATAAGGTCCCGCGTAACCAAGGAATATTTCATTCCCTGGTGTCCCATAGCGATGCCGTCGCAGACGGCAATAGCGGGGAACACGATGGGCGTACCGCCGCCCATCGCCACGCCGATGCGCACGGCGTCCACGATCTTGTCGATATTCATATGTCCGGGGACGATCTCGTTATAGGAGCTGACGATGCCCACCAGGGGGCGTTTGATTTCTTCTTCGGTCAGGCCCAGCGCATGGTAGAGCGCCCGGTGGGGGGCGTTCTGGGGGCCCAGTTTAAGGGAATCGCTTTTCATGTAAGAACCTTCTTTCCTGCCGCCGCTGTGCGGCGGCGCCTAATGCCTATCTTGTTTTTGCTTCGCCCCTCGCCGGGGCGGGGCATTCTTTTCCCTTGTGGGAAAAGAACCAAAAGCACCCTCAAGGGGCTGGGCCCCTTGAGAATCCCTAAATGTGTCGTTGTGCTTTTGCGCGGGTCCTGTAGTCTGTCCGGTCTGAACCGGGCCGGACCCCGTGTATGGGGCGAAGCGTCTATCCAAGGACGTAAACGGTAGTCCCTACCATATCACACGAGGGGAACTCCCGGGGTGCGGGGATTGCGGAATATTCCCGTAGAGGCTGATGTCCCCATCGGCCCGTTCTAACGGTACCTTCCGTTGAAAGCGGGCGAGCATTGCTCGCCCCTACACAGATTGGGGATATACGGGGAAATCATCAACCGACCACCCCGGGAGATCCAGCGCGTGTGGCGGTAGGGGCTAAGTTGACATCCTCAGATAGGAGCAGAGCAGGCGAAACCGTACACGCAGTCCGGTAGGCCGGACGGACCAGAG
>CAMWTG010000208.1 GCA_947177115.1 uncultured Clostridia bacterium | reverse complement strand
TCGTCGGCAGCGTCAGATGGGTATAAGCTACAGCTCCTACATAGTATATCAGAAAAAAACCTCTTTGTAAAGATAAATTTTCTCATCTTCGAAAAATTATTGACTTATAACTCTATCTGAATAGGGCGGGCTCATATCTTCGTCACGACCTGGACGAAAAAAGCGTTTCATAAAGAACGGGCACGGTTATCAGAATTGCTGCCGTGTCACAGACCCTTATCCCGCCAACACGCCCTGGCAAGCGCGGAAAGCATCCCTGCATTCTTTATGCAGGAGAGCCGAGATACTTCCGCCCCATTTCTCCGGTGCTTTCCTGAAACAGCGCAAAAGATACCATCTGAACTTCCTGTACCGGGAGGCCGGCCAGTTTCTTGCGGTCCTTATTCAGCCGAGCCTCAAAGCCCCGGGTAATGCGTTCGGCTGCAAGACCATGGCCATTGCTGGCGCTGGTTGCGTCCGCCTCCATTAAAAAGCGGTCCAAAAGCAGTCGTTTCTCAGAGTAAATCAGTTCCACCAGTTTTGCCCGGTACTCCAGGTCCTCGGGGGACATGCCCGGATATCTGCTCTGGTCTGCCGCGTGCTGGGCTTCATGTTTCAGGAGAGACACCTGGAAGCTTTCCGAATCCAGGTCGTAGTTGTGCTTCACGCAATGGATCAGCCCATCGCCGTTGGACCAGCCGCCGGTACCGGACATACCGAAGGTCAGATAGTTCAGCCAGCTTTCCATGACAAAGCCGTCCAGAAGCTTCACGGCGTATTCCTGTACGCCGTCCGGCAGTTCCACGGCGTAATGCTTCAGCTCCTCGTACCGCCAGATGTAGGGGCCGTAATAGCCATTGGTACGCCCGGTCAGGACGTACATGGAATGGCTGCGGAAGGTGTCCGCTGCCCTTTCCTCCAGCTCGTCCAGCGGGGCGGCGGGGTCTGTCTGAAACAGGTCTGCCAGCCGGGCCCGCAGACGTCCGGCGGCATCCTCCGCGCTCTGTTCCAGATAGAACGCATCCCGGTAGTATTTCTGATAGATCAGAAGAATGTCCTGCAAGCCGCTGTCTATATCATAGGAGAGGTATTTTTCCTGCTGAAAAATGGATACATATTTCTGATACAAGTCCGCGTGTTCGGGAAATTGCGCGAGGTATTCCATTGGGGAGCGCAGATCGCCCTTTTTAAGGTATGCAAGGCACAGGTTCCAGTCAAAGGTATTATCCATATTTGACACGCTGACCTCATTCCTGGACCAGGGTCCACTCGAAGTTTTCCCACAGCAGGCGGCTGCCGACATCGGCGCCATCGGGCAGGAGGAACATAGCTACCTGGTTTTCCACGCCGCTGTCGCTGGTCATGTAGGCGTAATCGCCGTTGATGGTGTTAATGGTATAATAGACAGGTTCCATTTTGGGTCCCTCCTTTATCAGAACAGTGGGAAGTATAACACATTAAGGAAGAATTTACAAGAAAAATTGAAAAAGTCCGCTCGATTTTTGGCACGGCCTATGAAGCGAGGCCCTTGCAGGACGGCGGTTATCTTGGACAATTTCCTCAATCGGGTTGAGATCAGGGCTGCCGGGCGAAAGATACAGCACTTTCATACCCTTTGCTTGTCAGAAGCAGGCAAGTGGGGAGCCTCCGCATGGGGCGGCAGTGCAAAAGCCCTAAAAATCTTGTATTTACAGACGAGGTGGGAACTCACCTGATGCCGCACACCGTTTATCACAACTACAAAAAGGTAGTTGCATCCATCGTTTTGCCGAACGCATATTCCTGTAACTTGAGACACACCTCGCTAGCCTCCTGCTGAGCAACGGCATCCCTATGAAGCAGATCCAAATCTGGCTGGGCCACAGCACTTTCTCCACCACCGCCGGCATCTATGCCCACCTGGACTTCTCCGCCCAGGAGCAGTCCGCGGCAGCGATGAGCGGGATGTTCCAGCGCAAGGAGGCCTCTACAGGGTAAAAGAAAGGGCTGCGGCAAAAACTCGCCGCAGCCCCAATGGCGGAGCGGGTGGGATTCGAACCCACGGACGGTTGCCCGTCAACTGATTTCGAGTCAGTCCCGTTATGACCACTTCGATACCGCTCCATGCTGTATTCCCAACGCTTTGCCGGTTCACCGGAGTGAGCGGGCACCGCATAGAAACCGTAGAAAAGCGTAGATATTTCAAAAAACCCAGTGATACCAACGGTTTCCACCGTTAGGCAACCGCCTGACCCACACGATTTCGAGTCAGCCCCGTTATGACCACTTCGATACCGCTGCATATATTTTTCCCAACACCGGCCCTCAAAAGCGCCCGGGAAGCAGGAGGGGGCCGGTGGAGAGAACTATAAACATGCATCTCCCCGGTGGGATCAGGACATATGATACCACAGTCTGATCCCTTTTGCAAGAGTCCTGCAAACAAAAACAGGGAAATCAATTTTTGCCTGACAATCCCCTCAATTGCACAGACTGTGTAGGGGCGAGCCCCCATGATCCCAGGGATTTTCCGTTAGAAACAGGCGGGCAATGCCCGCCCCGCATATGCCGGAAAGCCTGTTCCCCATCTCCCGCGCCGGTCATGCCGGACGCGCTGCAATGGGGAACAGGCTTTGACAAATGGGGTGGGGCCGCGCGGCTGCGGCGATCCGTTTTACCCCTTATTTTACCTTCGCCGGGTCCAGCCCGATCATCTCCAGGATCTCCTCCTTGGACTTGCCGCCCACCTCCCGGCAGACGGGTTCGCCGTTCCGGAAGACCATCAGGGTGGGGATGCTCATGATCCGGTACTGGCGGGACAGCTCCGGTTCCTCGTCCACGTTTACCTTGCCCACCTTCACCTGGGTCTGCTCTCCGGCGATCTCGTCAATGGTGGGGGCCAGAGCCATGCAGGGGCCGCACCAGGAGGCCCAGAAATCCACCAGCACCGGCTTCTCCGAACGGAGGACCTCCTGAGCAAAATTGTCCTTTGTCAGCGTGATATACGGCATGTTCCGCTCTCCTTTCCGTGTTTTTTCTAGTATTTCGTGTTGTCTCCCAAAAAAATCAGGAAAATTTTGCAGCTTATGGCTCCACCCTGGGGTTGTAATACCGGCCCCGGTCCTCGTCAGGCTTCTTCCAGTGGATGGCCTGGGCGGGGCAGCGGTGGAGGCACCCCAGGCACCGCACGCACTGGGGCTTGATCCATGCCGGCTTCCCGCCGGAGATGAGGATGGCCCCGCAGGGACAGATCTCCTGGCACAGCCCGCAGCCGATGCAGTGGTCCGTCACCACGAAGGGCTTGGTAGACCGGCCGTGGGCATAGGCGGGATACATAACGGAGGTCAGGGCGCCCGGCACCGGACCGGTGCTGCGGTTATAGTCCCCGCCGCCCTTGGCCCGGATCACCCGGCAGGCATCGTCAATGACCTCCTCCGCCCCGTCCAGGATGCGCTGGATCTCCTCCTCGCCGGGGATATGGAAGGCGGGGACGAAGTTATCCACCATCACAATGCCGAACCTAGCGGAGAGGGACAGCCCCTTTTTTTTCAGCAGCGCGGCCATCTGGCCCGCCGCGTCCCCCGTCCACTGGCCGCAGGTCAGCACCAGGTAGATGTATTGCTCCCGGTATCCCGTCAGCTCCAGCTTCTCCAGGAAAAAGCGGAGGATGCTGGGCAGGCCCCCGTAGTAGACGGGGACCACGAAGCCGATCCGCTCCTCCCGGGCCACATCATAGCGGTAGCTGCGCCCCCGGACGGCGTCCCGCAGGAAGATCAGCCGGTCGTTGGTAGCGGCGGCGATGCGCTCGGCGGCGTATTTGCTGTTGCCGGTGGCGGAAAAGTAAAATATCATGCAAATTCTCCTTCTGACCGGACGGTCCGGTCAAGCTTACGATACACGGTCCCCCGGGAAATTTCCAGGGAAAACCGGCGGATCATCCCCACAGGTCCTCGGGATACTGCCCCGCCTCCGTTTTCTTCCGCAGGGCCTCCACCACCTTGGGTTTGTCCTCCCGGTAGGTAACGCCGAACCATTTCTCGCCGCTGGACAGCACCCGCACCTGAGCCCGTCCCCGGTCCAGCATATCCGCCACCATGACGGGCAGCTGCACCTCGCCGTTCTCCGGGTGGTGGGCTACCGCCCGCCGCAGCAGGATGGGGAACCGCTCCCGGGCCTCCTCCAGAAAGCTGCGCTGGAATCCCCAGAAGTTCATGGACACCAGCGTATCCCCGGACAGGTGGTTCCAGGACTGCTGTTCACCGGCGGTGAAGCGGCCTCCTTCGCCCTCCTTCTCAATGCCCTGCTGCTCCACAATGCTCTCCAGCAGGCCGTCCCGGTTGAGGCGGCACACGCCCCGGGTCACGCCGCCGTTGTCGCTGAGGGTCTTGCCCAGGTGGTAGCCCACCATGGCGTACTGGAAACAGTCGGGGCGGTCGGTGTGATGGGCCAGATAGTCGTACAGCACCCGGAACGCCTCGGGGCCGTAGTAGTCATCGGCGTTGATCACCGCGAAGGGGCCCCGGATCAGCTCCTGGGCCGCCAGCACCGCGTGGGTGGTGCCCCAGGGCTTGGTGCGGGTGGCGGGGATGTCGATGCTCTCCGTCACATCCTCCATCTGCTGGAAGGCGTAATGCACCGCCATCCCCCGGCTGATCCGGTCGCCCACCCGGGCCCGGAAATCCGGCTCCATATCCTTGCTGATCACGAAAATAACGGTCTCGAACCCGGCCCGCCGGGCATCGTAGATGGAATAGTCAATGAGGCACTGCCCGCAGCTGCCCACGCTGTCCATCTGCTTTAAGCCGCCGTACCGGCTGCCCATACCGGCAGCCAGAACGACCAGAACAGGTTTCTCCATTGGGGTTTCCTCCATCTGTATGTATTGGTTTGTATTGGTGGTTTCCGGCATATTTCACAGCCCCGGCGCCTCCGCGCCGGAGCCTTCCTATTTATATAGGATACCATACGGGAGAGAGAAAGTAAACGGTAAATGCGCTTCTTAATAAAAGTTTACAATTCGCCGGGGCCCAGGTCCATGAAGGGGGCGAAATGCTTCTCGAACAGCCGCCGCCCCTCCTCCTTCAGCTCCTGTTCATAGCGGTCGTAGGCAGCCAGCAGGGCCTCGCCCTCCTCCGTCAGGTCGGCGGCGATTTTCTCCATGGAGCGGTCGCC
>CAMWTG010000207.1 GCA_947177115.1 uncultured Clostridia bacterium | reverse complement strand
GCCCCTACACGGATCCTGCCATTCCAGTGGCTGTCTGCCTCAAAAATGGATTTCCGTGTAAGTTTGGCTGATCGCCAGAATTGCGGTGTGGTGCTATCAGAACGGAAACCGTCCATAAAGCCGGCGTCCTCATGCTGATAGGAGCAGCTGCACATGCAGACAGTCCCATCCGGCAGGTTGCAGAACACGCCGCCGCCACACTTCCCGGCGAGGGCGCTGCAGCTGCGATAGGAGGCATAGAAGAACGGGGCGCAGCCTCCCGGCTGCGCCCTTCTTTGAAAATTCCCATACTTCCCTGCGGCGTCCCCTGGTTTACGGGGGTCCGTATTTCGCCCATTATGCAGAGCCCGCATGTCACAGCAGCAGATCCGGCAGGCAGGCGGCCAGAAACATCACCGCCGCCAGCGCCAGTGCCAGCGCCATCAACAGATACCGCCTGCGCAGTAAAAACACCACGATTCGATCTTTCCTCATTGCAACCGCCCTCCCCACGAACTTGTTACCAGTCTATGCCCGGGGACAGGCGGTGTATGTCTCACATGAGTCCTCCATTAAAAACGCAATACCGTACAGGAACACCGGTTTGCAGATTCAAGACACCTTGCAGGGGGCGGATAGTATCCGCCCCCTCGATCACGCAGTACGCACCGGCAGAGCGGACGGGTAATACCCGCCCCTGCAGGCCGCTGTACGATTTTATTCTTTGCAGATCCAATCCCTTGCCAGTTGCTGTGCAGCAGATGCAGCTGCTGCACAAAAGTTCAGGCGGTTAGTATCCTTAGCTGCCGTGAAGAGGAGCAGGATGTCACTCGCTGCCAATAAGCGTATATCCGCCCTCCCGCAGCAGCCGGACGAACGCCGCATCGTCCTCCGGCAGGAAGGGCGCAATGATGCCACCGGCCGATGTCCTCCGTCCGGTGGCAGTCGGATCCGCCGGTGCGCAGCAGGCCGTGCAGGGCGGCGTACTCCTCCGCCCGGTCATTGTGGCTGTCGTGCCAGGGGCTGCAGTTCAGCACCTCCACGCCATCGAGATAGCAGGCAATGGCGGGGGTGCATTTTTTCCGGGCGCACGGTAATGGCGGGGCGCAGGCTGTTGTCAGGCATAGGAACGGTCTCCTTTGGGTCATATAGTGCCTTGGGGATCGCGCGGGGTCTGTTTCTGTCTCGCGGCTGTGTCCGTCTTCCTGTAGTATAGCACCACAATGAAAAAAGACAATACCTGACCGATCATGATCCGCACGATTTGCAGGCTATCCGCTTCGCCGTTTGAGATCACATGCAGTAAGTTCGTCACAACGATGTTGTTGAACAGGTGGTCGCCAAGCCCCACCCATAACGTCCCCGTCATTTGATACAAAAGCGACCACTTTATGCTCATGATCCCGGCCAATACGATATACCCGATCCCCATGACAAGCAGGTTGGCAAGCGATGCGTTCCCATCCATGTAATCTCTTAGCGGCATGACCCAATGCCAGATCCCGAACAAAAAGGCAATAAGGAGCGCGGCGCTGATAAAGGACCGCTTCTTTGCAAGGATCTCTATAAATAATCCGCGGAAAACGCCTTCTTCCATCCAAACATTTATCATGTTGAACAACAGGCACAACGATAAAAAAAGGACATCGTTATGCCGAGCCGTCTCCCCGTTCAATGAAAATCCGCTTATGTAAAAAGATAAGGATACACTCTGGTTGATCTGATAGAGTATCAGGCATTCTATGGAATAGGCTATGGCAAAACAGCCGCTCCCTAACAAAAGTCCTTTCCCAACGCCGGATACGATGTTATTCTTTGCAAATCCAATGCTTTGCCAGCTGCTGTGCAGCAAATGCAGGACGCACGCTAAAATGATGATCCCGAAAATCTTGTGCAAAAAGTTTTCGGAGATAATGGTCTCATCTGTCCTTATTACAAAATACTCGATCAGCCTGGCAAATGCGCATATAGCGAATACAGCCGCGCAGCTCAGCGCCGGATGCTTCGCGATCTTCTGTTCCATCCATTCTCCCTTCCGCAAGAGGTCCTTGCGCCGGTTTGCAGACTTTACGGCTTTTCCATACCAAATAGCACCCGAACCAATGCGGCTGCGCAAAAGTTCGGGCGGTGGATATCCCCAGCTGCCAGGGAAAAGGCCGTCACTCGCTGCCGATAAGCGTATATCCGCCCTCCCGCAGCAGCCGGACGAACGCCGCATCGTCCTCCGGCAGGAAGGGCGCAATGATGCCGCCCCGGCCGATGTCCTCCGTCCGGTGGCAGTCGGATCCGCCGGTGAACAGCAGGCCGTGCAGGGCGGCATACTCCTCCGCCCGGTCATTGCGGCTGTCGTGCCGGGGGTTGCAGTTCAGCACCTCCACGCCATCGAGATAACAGGCAATGGCGGGGGTGCATTTTTTCCGGTAAGGGTGGGCCTGGACCAGCAGGGCCCCCGCCTCCCGGGCCAGGGGGGCGAAAGCGGCTATGCCCAGACGGAAGATCTCCTCCGGCCGGGCCAGAAGCTCATCGGGATAATTGTAGAGCAGGTAATCGTTGCTGCACTCGTCAAAGCGCAGCTCCGCCCCCTTGTAGACCTTCAATCCCCGCCCGGCGCACGCCGCCTCCATCCGGTGAAAGCCGTCCAGAAACGGCCCCAGCACGTCCCCGGGAATCGTGGTGTCGATGTTCAGATAGGCAAAGGTGTCCCGGTTATAGTGGTCGGTGACGGCCACGGCGGCGTAGCCCACTTTTGCATATCCCTCCGCCAGGGTAATGGCATCCAGATGGCCGCAGGCGCTGACATGGTTGGTATGCAGATGGGTCTCGATCCTATATTCGCTCATACTGCCCTCCTTAATATGACCCGGCAATGGTCAATTTGACATTTTTCTGCCCGCAGAGGCTTCGGATCTCCTCCGGGCAGGGCGCGCCGGCGATGATCTCCGTCATGTCCTCCAGCGACCCGTAAGACATCAGGCTGCCGCCGCCGATCTTGCTGCTGTCCAGCAGCAGATATTTTTCCCGGCTCCGGGATACGGCCAGCTTTTTCAGCTCATATTCAATGTAGGTGGATACGTTCAATCGTCCGTCCAGGGACATCCCGGAGGCCCCCATGAACGCCTTGGCAAACTGATACCGCCCCAGAAATTCCAGAGTGCTCACATCGGATACGGAGTTGGTCCGCCGGTTCATAGCGCCCGGCAGGACGATCAGCTCCACCAGGGGCTTGTCGTAGGCCTGATGGATCACGTAGAGATTGCCGGTCACGATGGTCACATGTTTGGCCGGGTCCAAAAAGTCAATGAGGTGCATGGTGGTGGTACCGGCATCGATATACAGCGTGTCGCCGTCCTCGATGAGATCCTGGGCATACCGGGCGATCCGGCGCTTTTCCTCCGTGCGGAGCTGGGCGCGCTGGGTAAACAGGGGCACCTCCTGCCGCTGGACAGACCGGACGCCGCCGTAGATCTTCTCCACCGCGCCGGTGTCCACCAGGTAGGCCACATCGGAACGGACCGTGTTCATGGATACGCCGAAGGTCTCCCGCAGCTCCTCCATGGTAACGGTATCCCTCTGCGCAACCAGGGCCTCTATCTGTTTCCGCCGGGCGTCCTTCATGGCAGCGGCCTCCTTTCCGGAGAAATCAAAAATTTCCGTAAACTCATCATAACGCCCAGCCCGGAAATTGTCAACTGTTTTATGAAAATTGGTAAGTTAATAAAATCAGCCAAGAAAATTAACAAAAAACTCACATTGGAAATTGACAGAAAAGAAAACAGATGCTACAATCTCCTTGTAGAAACGTTTGCGGCGTTGGCCGCGTAAATTATGAAAACGGAGGACGATCCATATGGCGAAAGTAAGAGTAGGCGTAGCGGGCTACGGCACCATCGGCCAGCGTCTGGCGGACGGCGTGGCGATGCAGGGGGATATGGAGCTGGTAGGCATCGCCGACCTGGCCCCCACCCTGGCCATCCGGGCCCTGCGGGAGAACGACATGGTCGGGGCCAACAACGTCAAATACGACCTCTACCTGGTCAGCGGCGCGGACAAGGGAAAGTTCGATGCTCTGGACATCCCTGTGGCCGGTTCCTTCGAGGACCTGTGCGGCAAGGTGGACATCATGCTGGACTCCTCCCCCGGCGGCGTGGGCGCCAAGAACAAGGAGCTGTATGAGAAGATGGGCGTAAAGGCCATCTTCCAGGGCGGCGAGAAGAACTCCGTAGCGGACGTGTTCTTCCATGGCTATGCCAACTATGAGAAGGGCCTGGGCCAGAAGTATCTGAAGCTGACCAGCTGCAACACCACCGGCCTGATCCGCACGGTGGACTGCCTGGACCGGGCCGTGGGCGTGGAGAAGGTGGCCATCACCATCATCCGCCGTGTGGCGGATCCCGGCGACTATCACCGGGGACTGACCAACGCTCTTCAGATTGACAAGGCCCCCAGCCATCAGGCGGTGGACCTGATGACCATTATGCCCCATGTGGAGGCCACCGGTATTCTGGTACATACGCCGGTGACCCATGGGCACATTATTACCGTTCTGGCCTCCGGCAGGGATGGGAAGAAGATCACCCGGGAGCAGGCTTTGGAGGCCTTCCGGGCGCATCCCCGTATCCGGACCGTTACCATCGATGAGGGCTTCATGGGCAACGCCAGCCTGTTCAAGTATGCCCGCGATCTGGGCAACCGCCGGGGCGACATGTATGAAATCGGTCTGTGGGAGGACAGCATTGTCGAGAGCGGGGACGACATCATGTATGCTATCAATATTCCCCAGGAGAGCGTGACGATCCCGGAGACTATGGATGCGATTCGGGCGGCGATGGAGATGCAGGATACTCGGGAGACTGGTACCGCTGAAACGAACAAGTACCTGCGTATCGGCAGATTTAAATAAGCGGCCCCTGCGGGGCCGCACCGGCTTCGCTTCTCATCGAGGGCCCGGGGGCTTCTCGCCCCCGGACTCCTCGGGTACTTTTTGTGTGAACAAAAAGTACCCAAAAAGTCACTTAAACCTACGGTTTAAGAATCCCTTGACGGGCAGGCGCATGCGCGCCTTTGCCCTATACGGGGGATAAAGGGCAGTGCGGTGGTGGTTTGATAGGCGAAGCCGCCGAATGGCAGATCCTCCGGGCATCTTATCTAGTG
>CAMWTG010000206.1 GCA_947177115.1 uncultured Clostridia bacterium | reverse complement strand
ACCAGCGGCCTCTTGAACCCCATTCAAGCGCGATACCAAACTTCGCCACACCCGGATGGACCATACAAATGCTGTGCGATACCGACTAAGATAAGATAGCACAATTCGGAAGATTTTGCAAGTACTTTTTTTAAATTTTTGAAAAAAATTTTTGCGATCATTTGCGGCCTGTTTTACGGGCCATGACGTGACTGCTTTTATATTCGTCACATCTGAAAACCGGCAAAGTCCTGCGATCAAAAAGATGCAGGGAGGCGATTCCGTTGCAGGCATCAGCCCGCCTGCATCCTCCGCCTTTCCCTGCGCCTTCTTTATTACCGCTTCTCAAGTGTGCCGGCTATACAGACCATCTCTGCAACAGCGGATGCCGCCGCATCCACCTCCTCCGGAGTGGTAAACCACCCCAGGCTGAAGCGCACCGTCCCCTGGGGAAAAGTCCCCAGCGTCTTGTGGGCCGCCGGGGCGCAGTGGAGGCCGCAGCGGGTCAGAATACCGTAATCATGCTCCAGCCGGCTGGCCGCCTCGGCATTATCTATTGTTTGGAAATCCACCGATACGACCCCTACTCGATTTACCGGGTCCCAAGGACCCGCCAGGCGGATCCGGGGGATATCCCTCAGCCGTTCCAGAAAGCGTGCGGTCAGCAGCGTTTCATGGTCCCGCAGGGCAGCGATCCCAGTTTCCTCGACAAATTCCACTGCCGCCTGAAGTCCATAGATTCCCGGCAGGTTCGGGGTCCCGGATTCAAAACGGTCCGGCATGTAAGACGGCTGTATTTCAAGATCCGATGCGCTGCCGGTACCGCCGGTAATGATCGGGGTCAGTTTGTTGGCAAACTCCGGCGACAGCAGAAGCGCGCCAATACCGCTGGGCCCCATGAGTCCTTTATGCCCCGGCACAGACAGGGCGGACAACCCCCAGCCATCAAAATCGATCTCCCAATGGCCTGCCGTCTGGGCGGCGTCCAATGCAAACGGTATGCCATATTCCTGGCAGATGCGTCCTGCCGCCGCCGCGTCCTGCACTGTGCCGCTGACATTGGAGCCGTGGGCCAGCAGCACCAGGCGGGTGTTGGGCCGGATCAGCCGCCGGATGCCCGCCGGGTCCAGCCGTCCCGTCCTGTCGCAGGGAATACGGTCAAACTGCACCCCTGCCGCCGCCAGAGCATGAAGGGGCCGCATAACGGCGTTATGTTCCATGGCGCTGACCAGACAGTGATCCCCTGGCTTCAGCCAGCCCTGCAGGATCATGTTCAACCCTATAGTGTGTCCGGCTGTCAGCACACAATGGGCCGGATCGCTGTGGCCCAGCAGACGGCACAACCCCTCCCGCAGGAGCAGCGTTGTCAGTTCCGCATCCTGGGCGGAGGCATAGACGCCCCGGTTGATTGAAGCGCCCACCTCCTGCATATACCGCAGCATTGCCGCAGCAACAGCAGGAGGCTTGGGAAAGGATGTGGCGGCGTTATCCAGATAAACAACGGGCATGGCGGAGCACCTCTCATTATTGATACGGTCGATTATCGCTTTAGCCTGTACGGCGCTGTGCTGAAGGTCAAGCATAAACTGTTCCCGCAGCTGAACCGGAACTGCTCCATCTTGATCTGGCGAACCTTGTGCTTTCTCTATGCTTATAGCAAACGAGTGCCTTTTGGATGGCGTCAGGGAGAAGGTCAGGACTGCGGATTTTCCAGCCTGCTTTTTGTAAGGAATCCATCAGCTGCCGCAAGTATGCGTCCCGCAGCCATGCTCCCCGCAGGTGTGTTCAGCTCCATGATGACCGTGGTGGCCGCAGCGCACGTCAGGATTAAAGTCCAGCTCTCCTCTGAGCAGAGCCTGCACCGCATGGTCAGCCTCGCCGGATACGCCGCCGTACAGCCGGATCCCTGCCGCCGCCAGAGCCGCCTGAGCACCGCCGCCAATCCCGCCGCAAATCAAAGCGTCCGCTTTCAGTGCAGTGAGTACGCCGGCCAAAGCGCCGTGTCCGCTTCCGTTGGTACCAATGATCTCGGACGACACGACCGTACCATCCTGCACATCATAAACCTTAAATTGCTCTGTACGGCCAAAGTGCTGAAAAATCTGACCGTTTTCATAGGTTACTGCGATTCTCATACCTGCGTCTCCTTTTTGCTTGTCATATTGTTGGTGGTACTGCCGCTTAAAGCAGTCCATACATCCGCAGCCGGCGCTTTTTCCATCGCAGAGCCGGAACTCGCCGCCTTTGATGTGGAGCGGAGCCCCCTCTACCAGCGCTTCCGCCAGCTTTTTCCGGGCGCTGTCGTAAATTTTCTGCACCGTTGTCCGGGCCACCTGCATCCATTCTCCGCACGCTTCCTGAGAAAACCCCTCCTTGTCAATCAGCCGGATCGTTTCATACTCGTCCACGGTCAAAAGAATCGGGGGCGGCTGAGACTCGGCATGGGCAGGCACAAACTCCAAAACTCTGGGGAAATGACAGACTTTTCTGCATTTTACAGGTCTTGGCATAGAAACTCCTCCCAATTGATATACATTGATTATAGAACGGTTAAGGGCATATGTCAAGAATAAAATTGACATATGCCCTTAATTGCTTTATACTGAGTATAGATTTTTGTAGGAGAGTGCGCAATGGAGTTTTCAGAATACTTTCCCGTATGGGACAACATGACGCCCCAGCAGCAGCAAGCGGTTTCCGCCAGTCTGGTCAGCCGAAGCGCGGAAAAAGGGACTGTGCTCCACAACGGCGGCACGGACTGTACGGGCCTGCTGCTGGTCAAATCCGGCCAGCTTCGGGCCTTCATCCTCTCCAGGGAGGGGCGGGAGGTCACCCTCTACCGGCTGTTCGACCGGGACATGTGCCTGCTTTCTGCCTCCTGCATCCTGCGTTCCATTCAGTTTGACGTGACCATCTCGGCAGAGAAAGATACGCAGCTGTGGATCATTCCCTCGGATATTTATAAGCAGATCATGGAGCAGTCCGCCAGTGTGGCGAACTACACCAATGAGATCATGGCCTCCCGGTTTTCAGAGGTCATGTGGCTGATGGAGCAGATCATGTGGAACAGCATGGACAAACGGGTGGCCGCGTTTTTGCTGGAGGAAGCCTCCATCGAGGGCACAGACCGCCTGCCCATTACCCATGAGAGCATTGCCAACCACTTGGGTACGCACCGGGAGGTCGTTACCAGGATGCTCCGCTACCTCCAGAACGAGGGGATGGTCCGGCTGGCCCGGGGTACGGTGTCGCTCACTGACCGGGCGAAGCTGGAGAAATTACGCAGCGAATCGAATTATTGATCATCTGACTGCCGCGCAAAAAGCTCATTTTCACATCTCTTTACAGCATGGCGAGAATCTGGCTCTTCGGCATCGCACCCATAGCCCGGTTGGCAATTCTGCCGCCCTTCATCACCACCAGCGTGGGGATACTCATCACGCGGAATTGGCGGGCCAGCTCCGGCTGCTCATCCACATTGATCTTGCCCACCTTGACATCGGGACGCTCCTGTGAGATTTCCTCCATGATGGGACCAACCATCCGGCAGGGGCCGCACCAGGGGGCCCAGAAATCCAACAGAACGGGCTTATCGGAGTTTACGACTTCTTGCTGAAAGTTTTCCTTGCTGATATTGATGGCAGACACGGTTATGTCCTCCTCTTTCTTTTGCTTTATGCTTCCAGTATACCGGAACGCACATACCGCTTCCGTGATAAAATCACCCTTTGCCGTTTTTGGCCTTGCAGATCAGCTGCGTCATGGTGCCCATAGGGCAGTAGACGCACCAGCTGCGGGGCTTGAACAAAACCATGGTGAACAGTCCAAGGACCGTAGAGGTCAGCATCACACTGTAAAACCCAAACGCAAACTGGGCCACACCGGGATGAAAAAGTGTCCCGTGGTAAGCCCAGTGCCAGGGCAGCTTGAAAGTCCAGAGCAGAGTCACCGCCTGCCGCAGATTCCGGACGCCTGCAAAGACCAGATAAGTATTCCACAGCATCTGGAAGAACATGACGAAAAAGAAGATCAAAAAGCCATAGCGGAACCATTTGCTTTTCATCCATCCGGGGATGTCTTTTTTTCGGGACAGTCCGAAGCGTCCGCCCAACAGGCCGAAGATCTGTCCCCGGCCGCAGTAGCGGTTGCAGTAGCCCTTCGTACCGCGTACAGCGGAAATGATCAGGGGAATAAAGAAGAACGCCAGCCCCAGCCAGGCGAACAGAATATTGAAGAATCCCAGCGCCAGATAGGTCAGCTCAACGATCCAAAGATAATCATACCAACGCTTTTTCATGCCTGCACCTCCTGCATCTCAATAACGGAGGCCGGACACTCCTTTGCGCATTTGCCGCAGCCCACGCACCGTTCCGCATTGACCTCTGCCCGGATTCCGCGCCAAATCCGGATGGCGGACAGCGGGCATGCCTTCGCACAGCAGCCGCAGGCAACACAGGCTCTCTCATCCACCACAGCCCTCCGTTTTTTTCTTGCTGTCATACCGTAACCTCCCCCATTTGATACGAGAATCATATCAGGATGGATCGGTGCGTACCGTGATAAAGTCACATAAGCCTATAGAACAGCGTCAATTTATCCCAGGGCTTGCGTGCCGGAGGCTGCGCCCCGTTCTTCCTTTTCAGATAATGCATAACCGGCGCAAGAACATAGCCGCAAACTTTTTGACCCCCGGAAACCCTTGCGGCGCAGCGATAGTTACCTCTGTGTACCCTAAGTTACAAAATTGTGCTGGCCCAGGGCAATTTCGTCCTGGCGGTCAGCGAGGGGACCTTCGCTGGCGCTCCTACCAGCTACTACGATTTGTGGCGGGTGGAGGACGGCAAGATTGCCGAGCATTGGGATGTGATGGAAACCATCGCTGACAAGGCCGCCTGGGCCAACGAGAACGGTAAGTTCTAAACATTATGCCGAGTCCCGCTGGAAACGGTTGAGCAGAAAGGCGTCAGCTGCCTTGACATCCAGGCTCATATCAGCACAGTGGGGGTCGGAGAACAGCCAGCGGGGCATCTGCATATGGCGGATGCCCCGCGTATCCGTCTGCTTTATCAGGGCAAAGGCCGGGTACACTTTCATTTCTGCTGCCCTCATGATGTCGCGGAAATCAATTTTTGAGGCAGACAGCCACCGGAATGGCAGGATCTGTGTAGGGG
>CAMWTG010000205.1 GCA_947177115.1 uncultured Clostridia bacterium | reverse complement strand
TCCGGGGCCGCGCAGGTCCCGGGCTATCGAATAGAAACCACTGCGCAGCGGCCCGAAGGGCCGCAAAAGATGCATCTATCCGATGACCTGCTCTGCCAGCGCCCTCCTGTCCAGTTTCCCGTTAGGCATGCGGGGCAGCTCCTCCACCGGAACGATCCGGTTCGGCACCATATAAGCAGGGAGCTTGCTCCGAAGATACTGGGCGAGGCCGGCGGCCTCGCACTCCCCTTCATAGCAGAGGATCAGCTTCTTTTTCTCCTTTTCATAGAGACAGCATGCCCCCCGGACGCCCTCGCCGGCGGAGGCGACCACCTCGATCTCCCCCAGCTCGATCCGATGCCCCATGTGTTTGATCTGATTATCCTTCCGGGTGAGGAACACCAGCTCCCCACGGCTATTCAGTTTCCCGATATCGCCGGTGCGGTATATCAACTCCGGATACGCCTTGTTCAGCGGATTCTGCACAAAGACCTCGCCGGTCCGCTGGAAATCCCCGTAATATCCAAGGGTCAAACAAGTGCCCCGCAGGCAGATCTCTCCCGGCTCGCCGGGAGCGGCGGGACGGTCCTCCTCCGTCAGAAGGAGAAGCCCCGTGTTGGGGAAGGGCCGTCCAATGGGCAGCACCTCATCATCGGCAAACTCCCGGTCCACCTCGTACCAGCAGGACATGCCCGTAGCCTCGGTGGGGCCATAGAGATTAATGAACCGGGCGTTGGGCAGGGCCTCCCGCCAGAGCCTGAACTGCTTGATGGGAAAGACCTCGCTGCCGAAGGCCACCGTGTGGAAATATTCCGGGATATGCTTCTCCAGCACTTTGAACCCGGAGATCATGGTCAGCGCCGATACCACCCAGCAGACGGTGTTGATCTTGTACTCGTTGAGATACTCTACCAGCTTCACCGGAAAGGAAAACAGCTGCTTGGGGATCAGGTAAGTGGTGCAGCCGCATCGGATCGAGGAGTACAGCTCCTTCAGACAGGCGTCAAAATACAGCGGCGTCTGGTTGCCGAAGACCGTATCCTCCGTTACGCCCAGGATCTCATCCAAATGCTCCATGTAATCCAATACGGAACGGTGGCAGGCAGCCACGCCTTTGGGCACGCCGGTGGACCCGGAGGTAAACACAATATAAATGGGGTCCGTGTCCAGCGCGTCCCGCCGGACACGGGCCAGGGCCTCCTCGTTGATGGAGGACGCGGCCAGCCGGTCATAGAGCAGCACCTGCGCCCCTTCCGGTGCAAGATCCTGCGCCTGCGCCCAGGTCTTTTCATCACAGATAACAAAGCGGGGCTTCAGCTGCCGGAAGATCAGCTCCACCCGGAAGGCGGGCATTTCCCCATCAATGGGCACATAGAAACACCCGGCGTACACCACGCCGAAAAAACCGGCCGCCATTTTGGGGTGCCGCTCCATGAACACCACCACCGGCTCCCCCGCCGCGCCCAGCTCCAGCAGGCCGGACCCGATGGCCCGGGCCTGCTTGTGGACCTCCCGAAAGGCCAGGCCCTCCGGACCGTTGGAAAAAGCCAGCTTCTCCGGCACGCGCAGCGCCGTGGCGTCCAGATACTCCAAAATATTGGTCTGCATCAAACCGCCTCCGTTTCGCCGCCAGCGGTTCCGGCGTTCTCCGTATACTCCCCATCAGGCAGCACAGGTTCCGGCCACTCCTCCGCCGGGGGCTCGGTCCACACTTCCGCCGGTGATTCTCCGGCGGCGCCGGCATCCACGGCGGGACCATCCGGTCCGGTTTCGGGCGCCTCCGGCGCGTCAGCCCCGATGACCGCATCATCCGGCGGCAGGACCGGCTCATCATCTGCGGCGGGACCGGCGGCCTCGCCGTCAACCCCAGGTTCCTCCTCCTCTTCGGGCTCCACAGGCCGGAGCTTGGGCCAGGAGTTGGTCACGATCTCCGTGGCCCGCTCGGGCAGGAGGGAACCGTCAAAATCATAATAGCTCCGCCCCGCCATGGCGGTGAACGCCGCCACCTGTTCATCGGTTACCATGAAGCTGAGGAAGGAAGGCATTTTCAGACTGCGGGGACAGGCGTCAAAATGATACCAGCCATCGCCGCAGTCCACCAGATTCCAGAAATGCAGGGTCTTGCCCCCCACCCGCTCCACCGGCAGGTTGTCGATCTCCAGAGCGGTCAGCAGGGCACGGGATACGGCGTAATAGGTGTAGCAGTCTCCCCTTCCGGTGGTCAGGCCCACATAAGCGCCGTTCATCCAGTCCTCCTTGTCGGCATGGCCGGTATAGCGGATGTTGTTGTGGACGTAATCAAACACCGCCTTGGCCTTTTCCATGGAGGTCATCTCCTCGCTGACAATGGCATCCAGTACGTCTGCCACCAGCTGGTCGAACTCCTCCTGTGTAAAGGAGAGGTCCGATGGGTGAGGCTCGCCGTCCTCCTCCGGGTCGGGGAATCCATCGTGTTCATCTTCCGCCTCCGGCTCCGCGGGCACAGGCTCCGCAGGCACAGGCGCATCGGGGACATCGGCCGGTTCCTGAGGCGCGGGCTCGCTGTCAACCGCCACAGGCGGTTCCGGATCCGGCTCCTGGGCCTGTCCGCCGGCGCAGGCCGTCAAACCAAGCAGCAGCGCCGCCGACAGCAGGCAGGCGATCGCGCCCCCCACCTGTCGGGCCAGCTTGTTATGTACGGACATATCTCTTTCTTGTGTCATGCTTCCTCCTGGGCAGAACAAGCCTGCCTCTGAGATGAATTTTTTCAGTATTGCAGACGGACCGCAGGACGGCCCATCCGACAGAGCTTATTGTAGCACCATCAGAGGCAACATACAAGTAGGAAATTCTTAATAAAAACGACTGTTATACCATCAGACGGTTCATCTCTCCCCCATTTGCGGACAGTTGGCCAGGCTCTCAGCTCACAGTAGTTAATACTCCGAGTTTTAATTCGGAAATAATATCTTCGTGGCCCGCTCCGGCAGAAGGGAGCCGTCAAAGTCGTAATAGCAGCGCCCCGCCCCGGCGGTATAATCCGCGGCCTGCCGGTCGGTAAACAGGAAACTGAGGAACGCCGGCAGGCGGGAGCTGCGGGGACAGGCGTCAAAGTGATACCAGCCATCGCCGCAATCCACCAGGTTCCAGTAGTGCCGCGTCTCGCCGCCCACCCGCTCCACCGGCAGGTTGTCGATCTCCAGGGCGGTCAGCAGGGCGCGGGACACGGCGTAATAAGTGAAGCAGTCCCCCTTCCCGGTGGTCAGGCCGGCGCAAGCCCCGGCCTCCCAGTCGGACTTGTCCGAGCTGCCGGTGTAATAGATGTTGTCGTGGACGTAATCGAACACCGCCCGGGCCTGCTCCATCTTGGTCATATCCTCGCTGACGATGCTCTCCAGCACACCGGAAACCAGCTCCTCCAGCTCCTCGCTGGCAAACAGTTCCTCCGGCCCGTCCGTCCGGGGCAGGTCCGGCTCCCTGCCGTTAGAGGCCGGGTCGGACGCCTGAAGCGGCTGGGCCGCGCCGCTGTCCGGGCCGGACCGGGCATTCTCCGTTGGCCCGTGGGCGGCGCGGCCCCCGGCGTAGACGGCCAGGGCGGCCATCAGCGCGATAGACAGCAGGCAGCCCCGCACCCGGCGCGTCCGGCGGGCGCGCTGCTCCCGGCGCATCCGGCGGATATAGGAGACATCTTCCGTCATTTTCTCTTTGGGCATCATATAAGTTCCTCCTTGTTCCCGCCGGGACCGGCGGTCCATGCCTTATATTATCCAGCCCAAAGCATCTCCTTTGTATCGCGCCGCCATCAAAACGGCTTCACTGTATCATCGCTTCTGCCAACTTTCAACACCTGTATGCATAACCGGGGGCGCCGGATGATGGAAAAAGGCCGCCCGGACAGCGTTCAACGGCTGTGAATACAGTTTCTCACACCGGCAGGCCCAACAACCACCGCCGGAGCATGTCGAAAGCGCTGCTGGCGGCGGCGGAGCGGACCCGGTTCCGCCCCCGTCCCCTGCCGCAGGAGAGCTTTTGACAGATCGTGCCGTCCTCCCCGGCCAGGGCGATGTAGACCACGCCCACCTCGTTGCCCCGGTCGTCCCTGTCCGGCCCGGCCACGCCGGTGACAGCCACCGCCAAATCACTGCCGCAGAGCCTCCGGCAGCATTCCGCCATGGCCCTGGCTACCGGCTCGCTCACCGCGCCGTACCGCTCCAGCAGCTCCTCCGGAACGCCCAGCACCCCAGCCTTCACCCCATTGGTATAGCTCACCACGCCGCCCCGGAACACCTGGGACGCGCCGGGGAGATCGGTGATCCGCTTGGCGATCAACCCGCCGGTGCAGCTCTCGGCGGCGGAGAGGGTCAACCCCCTTTCCCGCAGCAGCCGGGACGCCACCTCCTCCAGGCTATCCACATCCACGCCGTAGACCACGTCCCCCAGGGTCTCCCGGACCTGTTCCACCAGCGGCGCAAGCATTTCCTCCGCTTTCTCCCGGGTCTCCGCTTTGGCGGTAGCCCGCACCATACATTCGTTGAGCTTGGCATACGGAGCCAGGGTGGGGTTGGTCAGCCGGGTCATGGGTTCCCGCAGGGCCTCCTCCACAGAGCTCTCCCCCATGCCGAAAATCCTGATCTCATGGCTGACGATTACGCCAGCGGTCAGCTTCTCCAGATACCGGGCGGCTCGGTTTTCAAACATGTACCGGCACTCAAAAGGCGGTCCCGGCAGCATCAGCACATGGACGCCGTCCTCCTCGAAGGCGCAGCCGGGGGCCGTGCCCACGGGATTGTCAAATACGGTGCAGTCCACCGGCAGCATGGCCTGCTGGACGTTGTTTTCCGGCATCTCCTTCCCCATTTTGGTCCGGAACCAGGTTCTGATCTCCTCCAGGATGTTCTCGTGGAGCTCCATTTCCCTTCCGAAGGTCTGGCAGATCGTCTGCTTGGTGAGGTCATCGTAGGTGGGGCCCAGGCCGCCGGTGGTAATGATGATATCCGCTCTTTTCCGCGCTGTCTCCAGCGCCCCGGCCAGGCGGTGGGGGTTGTCGCCCACCACCGTGTGGTGGTGGACCGTGATGCCCATGGCGCTTAATTTCTCCGAGAGGAATTGTGCATCGGTATTGGCGATGTTCCCCAGGAGGAGTTCTGTTCCTACGGCGATCAGTTCGGCTGTCATGGTTGATACTCCTTTCTCTGCGGCCCTTTGGGCCGCTCCGAGTGGGTTCTATTCGATAGCCCGGGACCTGCGCGGCCCCGGACTCCGCGCCTACTTTTCGC
>CAMWTG010000204.1 GCA_947177115.1 uncultured Clostridia bacterium | reverse complement strand
TCTCCCGGATGAGCCACGACATCCGCACCCCCATGAACGGCATCATCGGCATGACCAACATTGCCGTTGGCCACATCAACGACCGGGAGCGGGTGCTGGACTGCCTGCACAAGATTACCGTCTCCAGCCGCCATCTTCTCAATCTGGTCAACGAAGTGCTGGACATGAGCCAGATCGAGTCGGGGAAGATCGACCTGGCGGAGGAGCGGTTTTTTATCTCCGATATGATCAGCGAGCTGGCCATTATCCTGCGTTCCCCCATTCAGGAGAAGGGCCACCATCTGCGTATGGATCCCCCGGAGGTGGCGCACGGCGCTGTCTGGGGCGATCCGGCCCGGCTGCAGCAGGTATTTGTGAACATTCTGGGCAACAGCATCAAATACACGCCGCCAGGCGGCTTGCTGGAGGTTTCCGTCCGGGAGAAAGAATCCCGGGAACATGGGTATGGCTGCTACAGCTTCGTCTTCCGCGACAACGGGGTGGGCATGGACGAGGCTTTCGTTCAGCGGATTTTCGAGCCATTCAGCCGCGCGGAAGATTCCCGGACCGGCGCCATCGAGGGAGCCGGCCTGGGCATGACTATCGCCCAGAACATCGTGCGCATGATGGGCGGCGATATCGCCGTGAAGAGCCAGCGGGGCAAAGGCACACAGTTTACCGTCACGCTGTTTTTGAAGCAGCAGGGCGATGAGGCTGCGGAGGACGTTCCCGGCGTTCCCGCGGCAGATCAGGACATTTCCTTCTGCGGCCGGCGGTTCCTGCTGGTAGAGGACAATGAGATCAATCGGGAGATCGCCTGTGAGCTGCTGCAGGACACAGGCGCGGCGGTCGAATGCACTGAGAACGGCCAGGAGGCTTTTGATCGATTTGCCGCGGCATCTCCGGGCTATTACGATTTGATCCTCATGGACATCCAGATGCCGGTGATGAACGGCTATGACGCCACCCGGGCGATCCGCAGCCTGCCCCGTTCGGATGCGTTGACGATCCCTATTCTGGCCATGTCCGCCAACGCCTTTGCCGAGGACATTGCCGCTAGCCGTGAGGCGGGGATGAACGATCATATTACAAAGCCTTTTGACATTTTCCGGCTAATGGAGTGTCTGCGCCACTGGCTTGGACAGCCAATGGTCAGATAACGGCAAACGCGTCAGGGCACAGCGCAGTTTGATCCGGCTTTTCCGGTATGACCATGGGCCGGGGCGGCCTGTGCGGACCGGTACGGCCAAATGAGAATCTGCGGGAAAATCTAAGATTTTCCCGCAGATTCTCATTCTATTTCATGGGTTGAAAAGAAATAAAGAACTTCGCCGCCGGCCCTGCCGGAGGCAGTGAAAAAATTACCAGAAAAAACCGAAAACTACTTGCGTTTTTTGGAGAGTTTTGCTATAATCAATCATGAGTTTGCGGAGCAGGCGGACATTGTCCCTCTGCCGGCGAAAGCGGCGCGGGACCTGCCTGGACAGCGGGCTCCGCGTACATCATCACAAGGAGGAGGCGGCCCAGGCAAAAGTGTCCACTATTTTTGATGGAAAAGGGAGAGGTATGTTATGAAGAAAAAAATGAGTTTGCCGATGCAGATCTTGATCGCGCTGATTGCCGGTATTGCGGTGGGACTGATCTGCCTGAACTTCACCGGAGGCCCGGAATTTACCGCCAGCTACTTAAAGCCCTTTGGCGATATTTTTGTCAATCTGCTGAAATTTATCGTGGTGCCCGTGGTGCTGCTGAGCATGATCGATGGCATCCTGTCCATGGACGATATGAAGAAAGTGGGCGCCGTGGGCTGGAAGACGGTGGCCTACTTCCTGTGTACCACCGCCATTGCCTGCGTCATCGGCCTGCTGTTCGCCAATCTTTTCAATTCCATGGGCGTGTTTCCCAAGCTGGCCCTGGAGGAGGGCGCCGTGTGGGATAAGGCCACCTCCGCCAACTTTATGGACACCATCAAGGGCATCTTCCCCGACAACATGTGGGCGTCCTTCCACAACGCCAACATGCTCCAGGTCATTGTCATCGCCCTGTTTCTGGGCGGTGCCATTATGGCAGCCAAGGAGAAGGGCCGTCTGTGCCGTGACTTCGTCTCCTCCGCCTACGCGGTAATCGAGAAGCTGATGGGCTTCATCATCAGCCTGTCCCCCATTGGCGTGTTCACCATGATGGCGTGGGTGGTCGCTACCCAGGGCGCCGCCATTCTGGGTTCTCTGGCATGGGTATTGCTGTGCGCCTACCTGGGCTATATTGTCCACGCGATCCTGGTGTACTCCATGTCCGCCAAAGTCTTTGCCGGCATGAGCCCGGTGAGATTCTTTAAGACGGCGTTCCCCGCCATGATGTTTGCCTTTACCTCCACCTCCTCTGCGGCCACCCTGCCGGTGTCCAAGGAGTGCGCGGATGAGCTGGGCGCGGAGGACGATATCTCCTCCTTTGTCCTGCCCCTGGGCTCCACCATCAACATGGACGGCACCGCCATCTACCAGTGTGTGGCAACCATCTTCCTGGCTACCTGCGCAGGCGTGAACCTGAGCCTGGGCCAGATGATCACCATTGTTGTTACCGCCACTCTGGCCTCTATCGGCACCGCCGGCGTCTCCGGCGCGGGCATGATCATGCTGGCTATGGTGCTGACCGCTATGGGCATCGATGTCAACCTCATTATGATCATTTACGGCGTGGACCGGCTGTTCGATATGGGCCGTACCTGCCTGAACGTTACCGGCGATATCGCCTGCTCGGTCTGCGTGACCAAGTGGGAAGGCGGCAGGAAGGCTGCCGTTAAGACCAAGAGGAAGTAAGACTTTCTCTCATTGCCATAAGAACCTGCGGCAGAGAGGGACGCACGGCACTCGCTGTGCGTCCCTTTTTCGCGCCCGGCCTGCATGAAAACAATTTTCTGTGAAAGAATGAAATATTGGCCTCGACAGAAGAGGCGAGATGTGCTAAAGTATTCCCATATCCGGCAAAATTTTACATGGGGGAAAAGATATGACGGTTCCGGTCATCTTGTTTTTCATTGGTCTGATCTGCCTGATCAAGGGCGGCGATTGGTTTGTGGACGGCGCGGTGAATATTGCTCACCGCTTTGGTGCGCCGGAGCTGCTTATTGGCGCTACCGTAGTATCCATCGGCACTACCCTGCCGGAAGTCATGGTCTCCGCCACCTCCGCACTGGAGGGCCACGGAGAGATCGCCTACGGCAATGCCATTGGTTCGGTGATCTGCAACGCGGCCCTGATCGCCGCCGTCACCATCGCGGTGCGGCCTGGAAAGATCGATCCCAAAACGCTGCGCGCGCCGGTGATCTTCTTTTTTGCCGCTGCGGCGCTCTATGCAGGCGTTGCCTACACCACCGGCTATTTCAGCCGTTTGACCGGTATGATCCTGTTGGCGGTTTTCATTGTCTATATGATAATCACTGTCCTCCAGATCAAGGGGGCTTCCCTCCCCGCCGGCGGCGGGGAAACCGCAGAAAGCAGCCTTCCTAAAGATCTGGGGCTGCTGATCATTGGGGCGGCGTTGATCGCCGTAGGCGCAAAGCTGCTGGTAGACAACGGTATCATCATTGCCCAGGCTCTGGGCGTACCGGAATCCGTCATTGCCCTGACCTTTATCGCCCTGGGGACCTCCCTGCCGGAACTGGTGACGGCTGTCACCTCCCTGGCCAAAGGCCACGGCAGCCTTTCCCTGGGCAATGTAGTGGGGGCGAACCTGTTCAATCTGGCGCTGGTCTCCGGCGTTTCCGTGACCCTTTCACCCTTCCAAGTCCCTCAGAGCGCCACAATCGGCGGCAGAAACGCCTCCCTAGTGCTGGATCTGCCGGTCATGTTCCTGGTAATGGTCCTGCTGACGGCCCCCGCACTGTTCAAAGGGAAATTGTCGCGGATACAGGGTATTCTGCTGCTGGCAGTATACGCCGCGTTCTGCGCGGTGCAGTTTACCCTGTGATGCCGCCGGGAGCGCGGGAATATTCCTTCCGAACGCAAAAGTTTGGAAGGAACATGTGCCATGTTCCGATCAACTGGTATTATTCCTGTGTTTTATCACAGGAATAATATTTTCTCAGCCCTCCTCTTTCGACAAAAACTCGATAGCGCAAGAACTTATAATGACTGCAAGCAAAGAACGCAATGCTTGCAGTCATTTTTTACGCCCGAAGGAGACAAGCCATGGAGATGAAATATAAAACGGAAAACCGCCAGCTGACCATCGCCCTCACCGGAGAGCTGGACCACCACGCCGCCAAGGGCCTGATGGATTCCATCGACCGCTGCATTGAACAGAGCCTGCCCAGCAAGACCCTGCTGGACCTGGGAGGTCTGACCTTTATGGACAGCTCCGGCATCGCGGTAGTGCTGCGGGCCAAGCGGCGGATGGAGGCCCTGGCGGGGACCCTGGTGGTGGTGAATATTCCCCGGCAGGCATCCCGGGTGCTGGAGACGGCGGGGCTGGGCCGGTACGTGGATCTCATATGAACATAGGAGGCGTGTCATGAAAAGCAAAAGCACCAATTACATAACTCTGGAATTTCTCAGCCGCAGTACCAATGAGGGCTTCGCCCGGGGAGCGGTGGCCTGCTTTGCCGCCCAGCTGGACCCCACGCTGGAGGAGCTGGGGGACATCAAGACCGCCGTCAGCGAGGCGGTGACCAACGCCATTGTCCACGCTTATCCGGACCAGCTGGGTAAGATTGTCATCAAGGCGCGCATTCTGGAACAAAACGTACTGGAGCTGACGGTACGGGACTGGGGCCGGGGCATCCCGGACGTGGACAAGGCCCGCCAGCCCCTCTATACCACCGGCGGCGAGGAACGCAGCGGCATGGGCTTCACCATCATGGAGAGCTTCATGGACCGTCTCACCGTGCGGTCCGAGGAAGGAAAGGGCACCCGGGTAACCATGCGCCGGCGCATCCAGCCCCGCCAGCCGGTGCAATGACCGCCGGGACCCTGGATCTCCTGGCCCTGGCCAGGCAGGGAGATGAAGCCGCCACAGCCCAGGTACTGGAGGAGAACAGCGGCCTCATCTGGGCTGTGGTCCGGCGGTACTTCGGCAAAGGAGTGGAACCGGATGACCTGTACCAGCTGGGGTGCCTGGGATTTATCAAAGCGGTCCGGGGCTTTGACGCCAGCTACGGCACCCAGTTCTCCACCTACGCCGTACCCAAGATCGCCGGGGAGATCCGCCGGTATCTCCGGGATAATGGGCTCATCAAAGTAGGCCGGGGGCTCCGGGAGCGGAGT
>CAMWTG010000203.1 GCA_947177115.1 uncultured Clostridia bacterium | reverse complement strand
CATCAAGGAGCTGGGCAAACAGCTGAAACAGCTGGGGATGCTTGTCATCCAGGATCAGGTGTGGAACCGTGTCACCTTCAACCGGGCCGCTGGCAAGACCACCCGCTACTATGTGGACGAATTTCATTTGCTCTTGAAGGGTGAGCTGGCCTCCTGGAGCGTGGAGATTTGGAAACGCTTTCGGAAATGGGGCGGAATCCCCACCGGCATTACCCAGAACGTCAAAGACCTCCTTTCCAGCCGGGAAGTGGAGAATATCTTTGAAAACTCCGACTTTGTGTATATGCTCAACCAGGCCCCCGGCGACCGGCAGATACTCGCCAAACAGCTGAATATCTCGCCCCACCAGCTTTCCTATGTCACCCACTCCGGCGAGGGTGAGGGGCTGCTGTTCTATGGCAATGTCATCCTGCCCTTCATTGACCGTTTCCCGAAGAACACGGAGCTGTACCGCATCATGACGACCCGGCTCAGTGAGGTCAACACGGAGGGCAGCGATTGAGGGAGGCTGTCTACACAAAGCAAGACCTGTTGACAATGCAGGCATGGCCCCTGGCTCGAAAAATTCAAGTGACTCAGGATACAATCCGGGAATGGTATGAGCATTATGACGGCAAAGTCTTTGTTTCCTTTAGCGGGGGAAAGGACTCTACGGTACTTTTGGATTTGGTGCGGGGCATCTATCCTGATGTGCCTGCCGCTTATGCGGATACCGGCATGGAATACCCAGAAATCCAGGACTTTGTGCATTCTGTCCCCAATGTGGAATGGATACAGCCGGTCATTCCCTTCACCCAGATCATTGAGCAGTATGGATACCCAGTCATATCAAAAGATGTGGCAAAGCGTATCTACTACGCCAGAAAGGGCAGCAAGTGGGCCATCAATCAGCTGAACGGTTTCAATTCGGATGGAAGTCCCTCTTGGTATAATCAGCGGTACATGAAGTGGCGTTTCCTTTTGGATGCGCCATTTCCCATTTCTGAATACTGCTGCGGCGCAATGAAAACGAGGCCCCTCCATAAGTACGCCCGTCAAACCGGAAGGGCGGCTATTATGGGAACCATGGCCTGTGAGAGCAAGCGCCGGGAGGGGGCATTTCTGAAAACCGGCTGCAACGCTTACATGGCAAAGGAACCAGCCTGCAAGCCTCTGTCCTTCTGGACGGAGCAGGATGCCCTTCAATATCTGCGTATGACCGGTATCCCCTATGCCTCCATCTATGGGGACATTGTGGAGCAGGGCGGCAAGCTCGTCACCACTGGGGCGCAACGCACTGGCTGTATGTTCTGTATGTTCGGCCTGCACCTGGAGAAGGAGCCGAACCGCTTTCAGCGTATGGCCCTGTCCCACCCCAAGCAGCACGATTTCTGCGTCAACAAACTGGGCTGTGGAAAAGTGCTGGACTACATCGGCGTTCCCTACCAACCTCTAACGGACGAAAGGAGTACATGACTATGGACAACGAAATCTATCTCATTCACCTAGATGATTACCTGGACCATATCGACGGCAAACTGGAGATGTACGAGCTGCTGCTGGAGCTGGTGCGGTCGCTGCGGCACGATCTGGAGGCCGTTGAGGACGCCCAGGCCCTTCGGACGCTGTGCGCCTATGAGCAGAAGGCCCATGAGGTGTATGAGAACTGGGGTATCCCCGACAGCTACACCGAGAGCGGCGACCCGGACGATCTGGCCCAGCTGATGGAAGATGAGCTGCTGCCTGCCAGTGACGAGGATACCGGCGAGGACAGTGAGAAGTCCGCCGCCGTCCGCCTCCTGCGGGCTGTGGGCCAGCTGACCGAGAGTACCCGCAGCGTTCTGGCGGTTGCCAATGAGATCGTGGAGTTTGAGGAAGAACTCGACCGCCTCCTGTCGGACGGCGAAAAGCCGGAGAACGCCTGCGCCGACTGAAACCGGCCCCATTCCAATGCAGGAGGTGAATCATGGACACATTGCAGAACAATGAAAAAATCGCCCAGCTCCTTGCCCAGCTGACGCAGAACGGGCAGAAGGAGCAGGCGGCGAATATCCGGCAGCTGTGCGGCTATGTGGACAGCCTGGAAAAACAGTATGCGGCGGTTCTGACGGAATTGCAGGGCATCAAGGAGCAGCTTTCCGAGGCCACGGTGCAAAGACGCCCGTTTCGGGTCCAGATTTCCGATGCGGTTCAGACGGCGGAGACAGCGCTAAAACAGGCCCGCGACCAGCTCCCCGCCTTGAAGGAGGACCTTGCGTTCTGGGCGGAAACCACCGCAAACGATATCCGGCGGATGGGTATTTCCGCCTTGGACAGCGCCATGTCGTTTCTGGGCATCCGGCAGATATTGGAGAATATCCAGAATGCGCTGGAGTCTGCTGTTCAGAGTATCCAGTCTGCCATCAGTCAGGTGGAGACGGTTGGGAAGGAGCTGCGGGAGGCTGGGAGCCATCTGACAAATGCGGGCCGTGCCACTATGGGCAAAGAAATTCAGCCGAAGGCCGTGTCCCAGGAGGGCCGCGTTCAGACGGGGGTTTTGGCCCCAATGCGTGGCACAAACGCCATGCTCACTGGCATGAGCCGCACAGCCGACGCCGCTGTTGCCAGCATTGACCGTCTGGAGCGCACGGCAGAACAGAACCGAGGCAAACGGGAGCGCACCTCTGTCCGGCAAAAGCTGGAACAGAAAAAGGAGATCGTATCCCAGGCCCCGCCCACTTCCCCCCAGCTGGGAAAGCGGAAATCTGAGGTTGTATTATGAGCCGGAAGAAATCTTCCCGCCTCCAATTCACCGATGCCGAGCAGGATGGGGGCCGTCTGAAGGAGCATGACCGGGCGAAGGAACGTGCGGCGGACCGGGCGGCGATGCGGAAGGATGCACCGCCGCCCAAGGACCGCAAAAAGCTGAAACGCCGCATGATCGACCAGAAATCCGGCGATGCCAGGAAGAAAAAAGGCAAATCTGCCGACCAGAAAACAGGCCAGAAAACCGCTAAAACTGCGGGCCAGCTGCAATTTGAGGAAAACAGGGCCAAACCGCCCTCCAAACTGTCCCATGCGGTGAAGGACGCCCCTGTGCTGGCCCTCTCCGGCAAGCTGCACCACGAGGTCAGCAAGGCGGAGGATGATAATGTCGGCGTGGAAAGCGCCCACCGGCTGGAGCAAACCGCCGAGGCCGGTGTCCATCTGACGGAGCGTTCCCGCCGCGCCCATAAGCTGCGAGAGTACCGGACGGCGGAACGGGCGGAGATCAACGCTCTCTACCGGCAGGCCCTTCAAGACAATCCAGAGCTGGGCAGCAATCCTCTGTCACGCTGGCAGCAGAAACAGGCCATCAAAAAGCAGTACGCCGCCGCAAAGCGTTCCGGGCAGAGGGCTGGTGAGGCGGCAAGGGCCACTTCCACCATGGCGGAACGGGTATCCGACACGCTGAAAGGCGCGGCGGAGAACAGTAAACGGGCCGGAGCGTTCGTCATGCGGCACAAGAAGGGCGCTCTTATCATCATAGGGCTGTTTTTCATCCTGGTGATATTCCTTAACATGATGTCCTCCTGTTCCGTGCTGGCCGAGGCCATTTTGGGCGGCGGTGCTGGCAGCACTTTCCCCTGCGAGGATGCGGATATGCTGGGGGCCGAGGCGGACTATGCCGCATTGGAGGCCGCTTTGCAGGATGAAGTGGACAACTACCCCAGCTACCATCCCGGATATGACGAGTACCGCTATGACCTGGACAGCATCGGGCATGACCCCTATGTGCTGATCTCCATCCTTACCGCCTACCATCAGGGGACATGGACCAGGAGCGAGGTACAGGGAACGCTGCAAATGCTCTTTGACCAGCAGTACACCCTTAGCCAGACTGTGGAGATAGAGGTGCGATACCGGACGGAAACCAGGACGGACGGCGAAGGCAACGATTACGATGTGGAAGTCCCCTATAACTACTACATTTGCAACGTCAAACTGGAGAACTTCGACCTGTCCCATCTCCCGGTCTATATCATGGGTGAAGATCAGGTCAGCGTGTACGCTATGTATATGTCCACCTTGGGCAACCGGCCAGACCTGTTCCCCACAGACCAATACCCCAATGCCTCCCAGCGTCAGGACTACCTGGACTATGATGTGCCACCGGAGGCGCTGGAGGACGAGGTGTTTGCCGCCATGCTCACCGAGGCGGAGAAATATCTGGGGATGCCTTACGTCTGGGGCGGCAGCAGTCCCAGTACATCCTTTGACTGCTCCGGCTTTGTCAGCTGGGTCATCAACCACTCCGGCTGGAATGTGGGGCGGCTGGGCGCAAAGGCTTTATGCAATCTCTGCACCCCGGTTTCCCCGGCCAATGCCCGCCCCGGCGACCTTGTGTTTTTCATCAACACCTACAATGCCCCGGACCCTAACGCACCTACCCACTGTGGTATCTATGTGGGCAATAACATGATGATACACTGTGGAAATCCCATTTCCTACGCCAATTTGAACTCAAATTATTGGCGGGAACACTTTTACTGCTACGGCAGACTTCCTTAAAGGAGTGATGCGAAACGAACCCGAAAATCAAGAAAATCGACACCGAGTACGCGAAGAACGCGGCGAAGATCACGGAACTCCAGGCCCGCCAGCGGGAGCTGGAAAAGCAGCGGTTGGAGCTGGAGAACCTGGACATCATCGGCCTTGTGCGGGGCATGGGCCTGACCCCTGACCAGCTGGCGGCGATCATCAAGGCTGCGCCCCCTCAGCCGGTCCCTGCGCCGGAGCGGAAGGAGGATGACAATGAGACGGTTTAAGCTGCTGTTCCTGCTGCTGTCCACCATGCTCATGCTCTCCACCTGCGCCACCCCCGCCCTGGCCTATGCGGATGACCCGGAACAGGAACCGGCGGCTGACAGCACAGAGCCGGTGACAGGCGGCGTAGAGCCTGCGCCCCTGACCCCGGAGGGCAACATGACCCTGGTGGACGATATTGACGGCGAGGCTGGGACAGATAAGCAATTTATCGTGGTTCAAAGCCGTGCCGGTCACTATTTCTACATCATCGTTGACCGGGCGGCGGAGGGCGAGAACACCGTCCATTTCCTCAACCAGGTAGACGAGGCTGACCTTCTCTCCCTGATCGAACAGGAGGAACAGGCCCCCGCCGTCCGAATGCTTCTGTACCTTGCCGTTGGCCGCGACATGCCGTATGAATATGTCGGTCAGTTTCATCCATCCACCTCCAGTGCGGTTTTTTTTGGTACGGTTGGGCTGACTGCTACCAGCATATTTCTGAAAAATCCTTTTG
>CAMWTG010000202.1 GCA_947177115.1 uncultured Clostridia bacterium | reverse complement strand
GTACGATCTCACACTGTCTTCCCGGTCCCAGGAACCGGCATCCCAGCCGCCGCAGGTAGTCGTACACCCCCAGCAGGACCGCCCTGGGGCAGCTGCCGGTGATAGACCCGCCGTTCTCCGTTATAGCCACGGCAAAGGACTCTGGCGCAGGCGCATTATCCCCCGTTTCCGCGGAGAGGACCGCTGTCCAATCGTCCCCATCGTCCGGCAGCATCCGGGGCAGATACGCCGCCAGCTCTCCGGCGGCAAAGGCCAGGACTTCATTCTCCGGGGCGGTGCAGGTAATATGAATCCTCATGTTTCTCTTCTCCTCAAAAAATGTGCCCGATGGAACGCAGCTCCACCGGGCACATCCCATTCCTTTTCCACGGGAACGGGGGTATAGTGTTTTACTTCAGGGCCTCTTCCATGACGTCAAACAGGACGAAGTCGCCGACATCCTCCTTGGCCTCCTCAGGCGTGATATTCTCGCCCTTCACCATGTCGTTCTGCATCCCCTCGTAGTAGCCCTTGATGGTGCCATCGGCCACGCCGGCCTTCAGATCGTCCAGGTTGAACCAATGGGCATCGCCCACCTGCATAAGCTGGGATTCCAGGCTGGCCTTGGTCTGCTTGGAGCAGTAATCGGCCACGGTCTCATAGTTTTCCACCTTGGAGCCCCAATCCATACCCTTGAACAGGGCGCGGGTGAAGCGGACCAGCACGTCATGGTTCTCCTCGGCGTACTTGGGCAGGCAGATCCAGCTGGAGATGTTGGTGGAGCCATCGGCAAACTCGATCTCGTAAGAGCCCTCCACCTGCTGGAGGATCTGGCCGGAGTAGGGGTTCCAGCACACGGCGGCATCGATGGTGCCGGACACGGCGGCGGGCACCACGTTGTCAATGGACAGTTCCATGGGCGTCACGTCATCGCGGGTCAGGCCGCCCACTTCCAGGGCGCTGTTAAAGGTGGACTCGGAGGAGGAGCCGGCATTGTAGGCAATGGTCTTGCCCTTGAGGTCGGCTACGCTCTGGATGCCGCTGTCGGGCAGGCAGACCACCTTGTCCACGGTGTGGACGGAGCTGGGGGCGAAGATGACGGCGCTGCCCAGGATGCACAGGCGGTGAGCGCCCTTGCCGATGTAGGCCAGGTCAATGGAGCCGCCTTCCATGGCAGCGATCTCATTGGGGCCGCTGTCGAACTCGGTCAGCTCGATAGTGATGCCTTCCTCCTCGAAGCAGCCCTGCTCAATGGCGGACAGCACGCCCCACAGGGAAGCGTAGTTGGGCATGTAGCCGATGCGCAGGGTGATGGGTTCCACAGCGGGCTCGGCGGGTTCATTGTTGTTGGCGGGCTCGCGGGGGGTGTTGTCGGTTTGTGCGGGGGGCTCGGCGGTCTGATTGTCTTTGCCGCTGTCGTTGTTTCCGCCGCAGGCCGCGAGGGCCAGGACCATAACAAGCGCCAGCAGCAGCGCGGTCAGTTTCTTCATTTTCATTTCCTCCAATTAGATGGTTGTTATATCAAAAGAGCGGGGGTGCTCTTTTGAACAGTAGGTACGCCCTGCCGGGCGGGGCGTACTTTTCCCGCGAGGGAAAAGTACCAAAAGGCCGCTCAAGGAACTACGTTCCTTGAGAATCCTCCTTCATTACGGGGATGATTAGTTGCCCTCCGATGTACCGGGTTTGGTTCTACCCGCAATTTTCCGTTGGTGCGCCAAACTTCTGCGTTTACCCACGAATTCTAACGTTAGTGCTTACTGCAGCGCCGCTTCTATAACCAGTACTTGTCCACCGCCAGAAGTGCATTAGAACGGGGAAGCTCCCATCACGCACCCCGGGGAGTTAGCCCCGCTATACGGTAGGGGCCGCCGATTACCACGCGGAAATAGACGCAGAAGGGGAACGAAGCGGACGGCAGTAAGTTTAGACAAAACCGACTGTGCCTTGGGCGCAAAACTAATCAATAAATAAGGGATTCTTAAACCGCAAGGTTTAAGTGACTTTTTGGGTACTTTTTGTTCACACAAAAAGTACCCGCAGGGTCCGGGGGCGCGCAGCCCCCGGGCTAAAGGTCAGAAGCGGCTTACTTTCTGACCTCCAGGTACTCCTGGTACACCTCGTTCCAGATCTCCGCCTTCAGCTCCATGAATCGAGGCTCGCTCTTGGTCCCCTGATCCCGGGGATAAGGAATATCAATGTCAACGATCTTCTTGATGCGTCCCGGCCGGGCGGACATGATGACCACCCGCTGGGCCAGCAGCACGGCCTCATCCACATCGTGGGTGATAAAGAAGCAGGTCTTCTTCTCCTCCTCCCAGGTCTTCAGCAGCTCCGTCTGGAGCTGTGCCCTGGTCTGGGCGTCCAGTGCGCCGAAGGGTTCGTCCATCAGAAGGACCTCCGGATTGTTGGCGTAAGCACGGGCGATAGCCACCCGCTGCTTCATGCCGCCGGACAGCTCCTTGGGATAGGAATTCTCAAAGTCCTCCAATCCCACCATCTTGATGTACTTGCGTGCAATTTCCTCGCACTGCGCTTTGGGCATACGCTTCATCTGGGGCCCGAACATGACGTTCTGGATCACCGTCTGCCAGGGGAACAGGGCGTACTGCTGGAAAACAACGCCCCGCTTTACGTCTGTGCCCACAATGCGTTCCCCGTCCAGATAGCAGTCGCCGCTGCTGGCCTCGTGGAGGCCCGCCAGGATATTCAGCAGAGTGGACTTGCCGCAGCCGGAGGGACCCACCACGCAGACAAATTCGTTCTCCATGATGTCCAGATTTACCCCGTTGAGGGCTATCGTGGTGCCGTGATCGCCGTGGTATTCCTTCTTTACGTTCTTGACCCGAATCTTTACGCTTCTTCCCGCTTCTCCTGCCATGACGTCAGCCTCCTTTCAATGAAGTCCACGAGTGTGTTCAGCAGTGTGCCGATGATGCCGATGAGGATGATGTAGCCCAGCATTGCGTTGGTCTCAAAGGTGGTCTGGAGGGTGCGGATGCGCATACCCAGACCTGCCTGCGCGCCGGTGGATTCCGCCGCCAGCAGGGTGGTGAGACCCGCGCTGAGGCCCAGCCGCACAGCGGTGAGGATAAAGGGCACCGTGGCGGGCAGGGTGATGCGGAAAAAGATGTCCATGTCGTTGGCGCCCAGGACACGGGCGGCCTTGACCAGCGTGTTGTCGATGTTGCGGATGCCGTGGAAGATGGTGATGCACATGGTCATGAAGGTGCAGATCCAGATCAGCACCACCGAGGGGGCCCGGCCCACGCCCAGCATGATAACGATCAGGGGCGCGTAAGCCAGTGCGGGGATGTTGCGGATGAAGTTGATCCAGGGCTCAATGATCTTGCGTACCGGCGTATACCACGCCATGAGGAACGCTACCGGCAGCGCGGTGACAAAGCCCAGTCCGAAGCCCATGGCTACGGAGATCATACTGCTGGTAAAGTCGCTCAGCAGTGCGTCCCGGTCCAGCATGGTCTTCATGCCGTTGAGTACAGCGGGGATGAAGGGGAAGCTGCGGGCGGTCTTCTCGCCGATGGACAGACAGAACCACACCACCAGCGCCACCGCAAGGGAGACCATCAGCCAGCCCCAGTTAATGAGCCTGGTGCGCTTTTCCGCTTGGGTCAGGGGCCGCTTTGTTTGCTTGCTCATTGGACACCATCCTTTACTCGTTCTCTCTTCAATTTTATTTCAGCCGGCCTCACCGGCAGGGGATTCAGCAGCCGCAGTGTCCGTTGGTGCCATCGTAGGGTTCATCCTTCATGCACAGATGGACCGCGCTCACCTTGAAGGTCTTGGGCAGAGCCAGAATGTTGGGGTTGGGGCCCACGTACTTCTTCATAGCGTCCGCCAGCGCCTCCTCGAAGGTAGCCCGGGTCTTGAGCCCCATGCCTCTGGCAATGCCCGGCTCCTGAGCGCCCACGATGTAGATGGCGGAGGTGTTCATCTCCGCAATGTGGCCGCAGCTCATCATGGAGAAGCCGTGGAAGGGATGGAAGGCGTTGGCGAAGCGGTATTTCCGGATGTACTCCTCGTTGGTAGCGAAGTACTCCCCGTACCGGTTCATATCCGGCAGGATGTTCATGTAGTCGTGCTGGAACAGTTCGTAGAGCTCCCGCAGATAGGGCCAGCGCTCATCGTGGAAGTACCCGTTGCAGATGGAGGAGCAGATGATGACGCAGTTGTCCTTCATCACCCGTTTGTGGCGGATGACCTGGGCGGAGAGGGCCTGCATCAGCTGAATGGGGTTGGTGCCCATGCCATCGCCGTAGTGGAAGGCCTGGGGCATCCCGAAGACCATCACATCGTACTTCTTCTCCGCGAAGGGCACATAGGTCCGTTTGTCGGCGACCTTCCAGCTTTCCGGCATCATCTCGGCGGCATAGCCGGAGAAGATGGCGATCTGCCGGGAGCAGGTATCCAGCACCGCATCGCAGCAGAAGAAGGGGTGCCCCATCTTCTCCTCCATCCACATGCCGATCTCATCGAACTTGGTCCGCATGAGGTTCTTCCCGGATACCGGGGTGAAATCCTGACGGTGCATGACCTGGGGGACGTGGTGGCTGGCAATGGATCGCCAGTGGGTGATGCCGGTGGCGCAGTGCTTGTAGCCGCCGGAGTAACCCCCGTATGGGTTGCCCTGGGTGTGGCCGATGAGAATGGGGATGTCGCAGTCAAACACGTACTTGTTCATCAGCACCGGGTCCCCCCGGCGGGTGGTCCCCAGGTCCACCATATGCTCATAGTCCTCGCTGTCATGGCTGGTGAGCTGGCCGGAGTAATAGAACTCGCTGAACAGCTCCTCGCCCAGGATCTGCTTCATCTCCGGAACCGTTGCCCGGGGGTGCAGGCCATTGGAGATGAGCATCAAAATGTCCTTCTTCTCCACCCCGGCGGCGTACAGCTCATCCAGGCAGGCCCGGATGGACACTTTCCGGTGGCTGGTGGCCTGGCAGCCGCCCTTGACAATGTCGGGGATAACGAATACCACCGTCTTGCCGGGGCCCGCCAGTTCCCGGAGGGGCTTCATGCCGATGGGATTGCGGATGCTCTCCAGCGTGGCGTTGTACAAGCTGTCCCAGTCCTGGGGCAGGCAGGGGGGATCGGCCACCGTCTCGCCGGGGATAAATACGTCGGTATTGTCGGGCAGGTCCGCGGCCATCAAGCCGTGGCCGTATTCAAACTCTAATTTCATGTGTGCCCTCCTTTGGTGTGTAGCTTCGGTGTGAAAAACGACAAAGAAGCAAAAAGACACCCGGTGGCCCGCGAGACGGCGGTTCGAGCCGTCTGGG
>CAMWTG010000201.1 GCA_947177115.1 uncultured Clostridia bacterium | reverse complement strand
ACAGCAGGTGGCACCACAGCGCCATCTTGGTGGCGTAGTAGGCTTCGTACTTGCTATTCAGCCCCAGCTTGTCCAGCGCCACATGGGGATAGCCGGAGGCCACGATGCCCAGCACTTTGGTATCCGTACATTTCTGGTTGGCCAGATACTCAATGCCGGTTCCGGCAGGGACTGTCTGCGGGACACCCTTCGTATGTGAGGTAGACCCCGCCGCGCCATACTGGCTTGCGCCAGCGGTTTCAGCGGAGCCGCCTCCAGAACCGGACTTACACGTCTCCGCGTATCCGGCTCCTGGTACAATCACCATTACAGTTCTTGGGCAAGTGTAGACTGATAACAGTACGGGCATAGCGCCAGTGACTTGCGGCGCATATGCAGCATCAGCCGTTCGGCTTCGGTTGCGCCGGTCAGCTTTTTCAGCGCGCGGACATGATGGATGCGAATATCATCCGTCTTGCTTCCGCACAGTTCGCAGATACCGGCCCGCAACCTGTTCGCCAGCGTATTTCTTTTATCATAGTGAAGGTATCGGGGGAGCAGGTCCTGTAGATTGTTATATCCTTCCTCCTGTTTGCGGAATCCGTCATGATAGAATTCGCAAATCTTTGGGCCGGACCTGGTATCATAGGGGACCCGGAACACACCGTCCCGCATATACTTTTTCTTGATTTTGGTGACGGTGGTACGATACTTCCCAGCGAAAGTTTTCAGCATGCTGTAGCGCATCATATAGTAGAATTTGCTGAGTACGCCTACATTTTCCGCGATGCGATAAAAGTTGTATAATCCTCGAATTTCCGAATTATACTGGTTGACGATTTCAACATCCGTACTGTTGAGCAGCTCGTTTCGGTGCATGGGCCGCCAGAAATCGCGGCCCCGGTTTTCATCCCATTTGACCTGCATGACTTTCAGCTCATGCAGCTTGTTTTCCCACTTTTCATGCGGCACATAGAGGAATACCTTTCCACACCAGGCACGATTCAGCACACCGTTTTTATCCCGTTTCACAGCTTTGCTGCGGGTGACCCGAATGTCATATCCCAGATACCGGACCGCCTCGCTGGAATGCGTTATCTTGGTCTTTTCTTCGGAGAAGGTGAGCTTCAATTTCTCTGCCAGGAAGCAGCGCAGGTCCTCCTTGATTTTCAGCGCGTCCTGCTTGGAGCCAATCACACCGACCAGAAAGTCATCCGCGTAACGGTTGTACTGGATTCTCTTGAAACGGCTATCCAACACATCTGCGAAGGGAGTGGACAATTTCCGCTTCTGGGCTTCCTTGAACGCCCGAATATCCTCCGTGGTGGCGTTCCCGGCATCCAGTTTCGCCTTAGTCCTCCGGTAGTGATAGTTGGCCCGCTCGTATTCTCTGCTGGGCGGTCGCCGGAAAGGCTCCGTGTCAAAACGGGCCTTGTACTCCTCCATGAAAGCATCCAGCTCGGAGAGGTAAATGTTCGCCAGGATCGGACTCATGCCGCTGCCCTGGGGCGTACCGGAGTAGGTGCTGTGGTATTTCCACTGCTCCATGTATCCGGCTTTCAGAAATTTCCACATCAGGGACAGGAACTTCTCGTCCTTGATTCTCCGGTGCAGAATATTGATGAGGACGTGGTGGTCAAAGCTGTCGAAGCACGCCTTGATGTCGCCCTCCACCATCCAGCGCACCCCGGTGAAGGTGCCTTGAATCTGGGACAGAGCCGTGTGGCAGCTCCGCTTCGGGCGGAAGCCGTGGGAGCGGTTGGAAAAAGTGGGTTCATAAATTGCTTCCAGTATCATCCGGATGATTTCCTGCACCAGCTTGTCATTGGCGGAGGGAATCCCCAGAGGACGCTTTTTCGCGGGATTGTTCTTCTTGGCGATGTAGGTCCTGCGGGCCGGATTCGGCTGGTAGCTCTGGTCTTTCAGGGATGCTATGATTTTGTTGATACGAGCTATGCTCATGTTGTCGATGGTCATTCCATCCGCGCCTTTCGTCATGCTTCCCGGTGAGGTCGCAATGTTCTTATAGGCCAACAGATAGAAGTCCGGGTTATACAAATGGCGGTATAACCGCTCAAATTTGTATCCCTTTACACTTGCTTTCTCCGTAAGGATTTTCAATACGCCGATGGGATTTCTCATAGTGCCTCGCGCACCTTCCTTTCTTGGTATTGAAGCGATTGACTGCTGTCCTTCGCCATGTGGGCGTGATTATTCGCTTCCGTTTTTACGGCTATCCCTGTCTATCCAGGGTCCTCAGACTACTACGACAGCTCCGTTGCCATGGCGGATTTTCAGGGCCGCTTTTCTCATTGCTCCCATAGCCGCCCTTGCGGCGTTCCGCTTTAGGCAATCCCCGTTTAGAACTGCTGAAATGAGCTTGATGTGCTGTCGGTATGTGACGTTCGCCATTTTCCACTTTCCCGTGGCTGGGATTCGCTCCGGGTATCCGCAAAGATAGATCCTAACGCTACCTTTGTCAGGAGCGCCGGCGGGTATAGCTTCCATACGCCGGGGGTGCGTCTATCCCCAATCTCTGGCTGTCATTCAGGCAGTTTAGCTTTTCATCCTCATGCACATCTTTTCATCCCTCCATGCCGCCGTTCGTGAAGCTCGAACGGCTCATGTACTCCGACATGCTATGGTCGCCTTCCGGTTTCCCTTTCAGGGTAAGTCGGGGGATGATGGGCTGCGTTATGTGGCCTGTGTGAGCCTCCTTCTCATTGGATTAGCCACCGCATGATACCTTCTCCACCGCTTGCTCAAGGCAGCATTTCAGCAGTCCCGCGGTCAGATGTCACTCTGCCCTTACGGGCGCACTTGGGTTCACGCAGTAGCAGGGTATCTCATTCGTTGCGCCCTCTTTGTCCACGTAATTGTAGTAGGTATATTTTTGCGTCCGGGCCGCACCGTTAATAGATAGGTAATCCAGCTCCGTGCCGTCCGAATAGATGTCGATCTCACCCAGAGCCTCCTCCTCGCTGGAGGCGGCCTGCGCCGTGGCCGGGAACATGCCCAGCACGGTCACCAGCACCAGGAGCAGGGCTATCATTTTTCGTTTCATTAGTATCCTCCTCAAATTTTTGATAAGAAAAGCGCGTATTCTGAGAAGAATACACGCTTTCTGTTCATAAGGGAGGCGGTGCGTCTGTGTGACGCACCGCCCGATCATTTGCACTGTTTTATTTGCACAGATGATATTCGGTCCTTTGAAATTTACCGTCTTTGAACACATCCCAAACCTCGGTATAGAAGTTGCCGCCTGGGCAGGAATGAAGCATGGCCGTTACATAGTCTTCCTGCCAAGGCCAGAAAGGAGCGGATTCCACATCCTTCGGTACTGTCAGTTGGATATGCACCCACGGCGTCCCATCGCCCCGGCGTCTGGGGGCGCCACTCTGCATGATCCAGTCATCCTCGCCCATAGCGTTGTAGAGGGTGTAGAGGACCCGGCGAGTTTCATACAGATTTTGGATAAAGACGTAGTCTCCGGTCTGTAGGGCGTAGTGCCTGACTTCCGCTTTGGGCAGCTCCGGCTGGTCGAACTGGGACCAGTCGCAGGTTGCTTCAGGCAGGGGGCCAACCGGACCGTCTGCAAACATATTTTTGTCGTACCGGCTCACGTCCGTGATGGTGTAGTTGGTGCCGTCATCGCAGCGGATCACGTCTCCCGCCTGGGGGATATACCGACTGCCGTCCTGGGGGACATTGATGGAGCCGTCCGCGTTTTTGCTGAGAGCGGAGGGGGAGGTCTGGCTGATAGCTGGGGCTGTTGATGCAGGTGGGATCACCTCCGTTTCATAGGGTTTGTCCGGGCTGATGGTAACGGTGTTTGTGGCGGCATCGTAGGCAACGCTGAAGTCCACCGCCTGTCCGATGTCCCGGAGCTTGACGTAGTTGCTGCCGCCTATCTCATAGGCTTGCAGGCTGATTTGCCGGTCCTCCAGATAGAACTTCTGGCTGCTGGGGTTGGCCATAAGGCCCGCCGCCGCCTGAGCCGCAGGGCCGCTGACGGCGATCCCCGCCAGGATGCCCGCCGTTACCAGGGCAATTTCTTTTCTTCTGCTCATGATCGTTCCTCCTCGCAGTATGATTTTGCTTTCGCAAGCGAAACGATACCACAAAGAGAGCCCGAAGTCGAACACAATCGGCAGACAGCGCGGGGGAATTGATGAACAGTATTATCCCTGCTGGATCGCGGTGACGCACCAGCGGTACTCCGGCTGATCCATCACGCACGTGTAGAGCGTCACGCGGTTGTCGGTGGTGGCGGCGGTGCCGCTGGAATCGTTGACACCAACCTTCTCCACGCTGGTGACTGCATAGGTGCGGGTCCCCATCCGGGTGGTCAGGGTGATGGTATCGCCCGTCTCCAGGGTGTGGATCTTGCCGAAGTAATTGTTTGTACCGCGATTGTGGCTTGCGAAACAGACATTGCCATCCCAAATGCTGGTATTGGTGAAATGGCCCGCGCCCTTCTTCAGCGCGGCGCTGTCCGTTCCCTGCACCACCTTGACGGTCAGGCCGATGGCAGGGATCTTCAGGGTCCCCAGGCTGCCATCAGCGTAGTAGAGATCGTCCGTCACCTCGGTGTAGCCGGAGCTGGTACTGCCCTGGACGATATCGGTGGGACTGCCGGGGATCTGGGTCATGGTGAAATTGCCGCTGGTGTCCACCGAAGGGTACTCGCCGGGAACGAAGGAACTGCCTGCCACGCCTCCGGTGGCGTTGGCTCCGGCGCTGCCCACCTGATTGACCAAGCCGCCAGACAATGCGCCGGGGACAAGGTTGGGCGTGAGGTAATCTCCGCTGCCGGGCAGGTAGCTGGTGGGAGACCCGAAGCCGGGAGCAATAAGGACCGTATTCTTGCTCCGGTCCACGTTGGGATTCTCCCACTCGTAGATGGTATCGTCTGAGGTAGGCTGGCCGAACAGGTAATCCTCTGGTGCGTCAAAGTCATATTCCAGCGCTTGGGCCGGAACGCAGCAGAGGGCACACAGCATCATGGCCAGCAGGAAACTGCGAATTTTCAAGGGTTTCATCTCCTCTCACGGAATTTTTTGAATGCGAACACACCACCTGCGCCCAGAGCCAGCACTACCGCCCCGATGACCAGGGGACCCTTCAGGCCGGAGCGGTCCACAGGCTCCAGATCGGTATCCGGGGTCTCCGTGCTGCCGGGATTCTCCATATCGCCCGTCTGGCCAGAGGTGGGATCATGCTTTTCATCGCCGCCTGGGGCCCTGGACTCCTCCGCAGCCTTCTCGCTGCCGAAGATGGCGGTGTAAGTGACCACAGCACAGTTGGCCTTGGA
>CAMWTG010000200.1 GCA_947177115.1 uncultured Clostridia bacterium | reverse complement strand
AGATCAAGGGCGAGGAGGTGGCCCGGGGCGAGATCCTGGTGGATTACTACCTGGCTCTGGAGCCTGCCAACCCCACCGGAGAGATCGATGGCATCGAGACTGTGGAGCCGGCCTACGGTATCCCTTCCCGGTGGATTCTGCCGGAGAACAAGGAGATGGCGGAGATTTATGGCTACACCGTTATCGATCCTTTGTCGGTCATGCAGACCCATCTGAGCGAGGTGGTTCGCTCCCATGCCTACGAGCTGCTGGGACGGGCGGAAGTGATCCAGTTGGTGGAGAATCTCAAGCGCACCGCCCCGGAACTGGTGGAAGAGGCCATCCCCAATTTCCTTTCCTATGCCAATTTGGAGCGCATCCTGCGCAATCTCCTGCGGGAGGGGGTTCCTATCCGGGATCTGGGTACGATTCTGGAGACCGCTGTGGATGCCCTGGGGACCACCAAGGATTTGGATATGGTCACCGAGAACGTCCGCGCCGCCCTCAGCCGCACCATCACCCGCCGTTTCTGCGAGCATGGCCAGCTCAGAGTGGTTACTTTGGACGCCGAGGTGGAGAAGCGGGTCATCGCCTCCCTCAGCAAGAACGAGCAGGGTATTTACCTGGCTATGGGGCCCGATCTCATGCAGCAGATCGTTACCCAGCTGGCGGATCTCATCAAGAAATTCAACGACCTGGGTCAGACGCCCATTGTGCTGACCAGCCAGGTGATCCGGGTGTATTTCAGCCGGATGCTGGCCCAGTTCTATCCCAACCTGTACGTGCTGGCATTCAATGAGATCACCAGCGATGTGCAGATCCAGTCCCTGGGCAACATCACCCTGCTGCGGGACAGCGGGGCGCAGAGAAGGGCGGCGGCGGTATGAGCGCCGGTCGAGCCGCTCCGGCGATTGAGGAGTTGGGCTATACCCAGGCGGAGCTGGACGGCATGAGCAAGGAGGAGCTTCTTCTGCTCTACCGCTCCAGCGGATGTGAGGACCTGAAATGGCCTCTGGCCCTGCGGTATGTGGGGCTGGTGAAGTCCATTGCCCTGCAGGTACGTGGGGTTTACTCCAGCTTTGCCCAGGTGGACGATATCATCAATGAAGGCATCCTGGCTTTGGTGGGGGCCATTGACAAGTTTGACCCCGACAAGGGGATCAAATTTGAAACTTTTGTCTCCAAGCGCATCCGGGGGGCGGTGATCGATCTGGCCCGCCGTCAGGACTGGGTCCCCCGCAGCGTCCGGCGGAAGGCACGGGAGATCGACCAGGCCAGCGTAGAGCTGTATGCCGAGCTGGGCCGGTGTCCCACCGATGAGGAGATCGCCGGGCGGCTGGGAGTCACCAGCCAGCAGTATCAGGAGGACCTGGCCAACTCCGCGCTGTGCAATCTTCTCAGCCTGGATTCCATTTTTGACGACCAGGAGCAGGGGGGGATGGACGTAGCCGACAACGGCGGCGCGGGCCGTCCGGAGGACTCCCTGCTGCGCCGGGAGCTGCTGGACACCCTGGCGGAGGGAATCAGCGCCCTGCGGGAGAACGAGCAGATGGTGGTATCCCTTTACTATCGAAAAAACCTCAGCATGAAGGAGATTGCCCAGGTAATGGAGGTCAGCGAGCCCCGCATTTCCCAGATCCATTCCCGGGCAATTCAGAAGCTGAAATTGTATATGAAGCAGTACATGAATGGGGAGAAGTGATCCCCGCCGTGAGAGGAGAGACTACATATGTTCCGAGGCTTTTATCAGCTGACCTCCGCCATGCTCAGCCATGGCCGCCGGCTGGACGTCATTTCCAATAATATGACCAACGTTTCCACCGCCGGCTATAAGGCCGAGCGGTATACCGACAGCACCGCCTTTAAAGAGGTGATGTTCAGCCGGGTGGGGAATAAGGATAAGGTCAACAGCGAGGAGCTGGGCCAGATCAGCTATATCCTGGCACCCGATGAACAGTATACCGACTTTACCCAGGGTTCCCTGGAAGAGACGGAGCTGCCTCTGGATTTCGCCATTGAGGGAGATGGCTTCTTTGCAATCGAGTGGGACGGCGAGGTAGCCTACACCCGGGCCGGGAGCTTCAACCTGGACGAGGAGGGCTACTTGGTTCTGCCGGGTCAGGGCCGGGTGCTGGATCAGAACCGCCAGCCCATCCAGCTGGCTACGGACAACATCTATGTAGATGCGGACGGCGGCATCTTCACCATGGAGAACCGTAACCTCATTGCCAATCTGGGCATTTTCGCCTTCCAGGACACAGCCGCTCTGGAGCGCAACGACCATGGCCTTTTCACCGGCGGCCAGCTTCAGGAGAGCACCGGCTATACCATCCACCACGGCATGGTGGAGCGCTCCAATGCCAATATGGTCCACGAGATGGTGTCCATGATGACTGCCCAGCGGGCCATTCAGAGCGCGGCCGAGGTCAGCAAGATCTATGACCAGGTGATGACCAAGGATACTACCGAACTGGGAAGACTGTAAGCCCAGGAACGTTTGAACCATAGAGAAGCAAAACGGAAAGGAAGGTGCGTGCCAGATGAACATGTCATTTTACAGCGCCGCCGTTGGCGCTTATCAGCAGCAGCTGCGCATGGATGTGCAGGCCCATAATATTGCCAATGTCAATACCCAGGGTTACCGCTGCGAGCGTGTGGCCTTCGGCGAACTGATGAACCGGGATGTGGAGGGGATCAGCGGCAACAACCTGCCCAAGGGAACAGGCGCCAGAATGATCCACGCTCCCATTGATACCTCCACCCGGGGATTCAAGGAGACGGGAATGACCTTCGACTTCGCCATCAATGGGGACGGATTTTTTGCCGTGTACGACCTCGCTACCCAGGAGGTCTCCTTTACCCGCGATGGGGCCTTTGAGATGAACGAGTTCCTGATTCCCCCCGCGGAGGACGCTGAGCCGGAATACGATGAAAACGGGAACGAGATCGAGCCCCAGCCCACCACTGTTTGGCGGCTCAGCGATAACTTCGGCCGCTGCGTGCTGGACTCCCAAGGCAACTTTATTGTCATTGATCCCGAAAACCGGGAGGCGGATCTGGATATCGGCGTATTTGACTACGCCATCCACTACGGCATGCTCCACACCAGCGACAACCGCCTGATCCCCACGGAGCTCAACGGCCAGCTGTACCAGGGCACCGGCCAGGTGCAGCGGGGGCTGCTGGAGATGAGCAATACCGATCTGACCCAGGAATTTATTAAGGTGATCGAATCTCAGCGGGCGTTCAGCTACTGCCTGAAAATGGTCACCACCACTGATGAAATTGAAAGTACCTTCAACAACCTGAGAGGGTAATGGGGAGGGACGCAGATGAAAATTAAGAGCTTTGACGAGCTCAGCTCCCTGGAACTGGATACCCTGCGGGAGATCGGCAGCATTGGTACCGGCAACGCCGCTACCGCCCTGGGGCAGTTGCTGGAGCGGGAGGTGCGCATCACTCTGCCGGAGGTGCGCATCATGGGCTATAACGAGGCCATCGACTGGATCGGAGGTCCGGAGGCCGTTACCGCCGGCGTACTGGTGGGCATGAGCGGCCAGATGAGCGGTGTGATGCTGTCGGTGCAGCAGCTGGAATTTGTCAATCTGGTGCTGGAGACTATGCTGGGTGTACACATCAATGACTATGCGGAGCTGGATGAGATGCACCAGTCCACGCTCATTGAGGTGGGCAACATCCTGATCTCCACTTTTATCAACGCGCTTTCCGGGCTGTCGGGCATCGCCGTGAGCCTCACGGTTCCCGGCTTCGCTGTGGATATGCAGGGAGCCATCCTTGCCGTACCTATGGCGATGTACGGAGGGACCAGCGATTATCTTATGACCATCGGGGGGAATTTTGTCTGCGATAAGAAGCAGGTCCCCTGCCACCTGCTACTGTCGCCTGATGTGAGATCCCTTAATTTCTTATTAGCAAAGCTGGGCGTTGCGGAATGAACGAAAAGATTACTGTCGGAATTGCGGATATGAAAATGGCCAGGGATTCCGGTGTTTTGATCACGTATGCCCTTGGCTCCTGCATTGGCCTCTGTTTCGAGGATCCCGCCCTGCGGCTGGGAGCGCTGCTGCATGTGATGCTGCCGATGAATATGGAGGCAGGGCGGAAGAACGTGTTCAAATACGCGGATACCGGCATCCGGGAGACCCTGCGGCAGATGACGGCCAAGGGGGCGCTGAAGACCCGGATCACGGTCAAGATCGCCGGCGGGGCCAAGATGTTCGAGGTCAACGGCGGAAGCCTGGGCAACATAGGGCAGAGGAATATTGAGAGCGTCCACACGATCCTGCGGCAGGAGGGCATTCGCCTGATCGCGGAGGACGTGGGGGGCAAGGTGGCCCGCACACTGCTGTTTGACGTGGCCACCGGACAGGGCTGCATCCGGTCTTACGGCCGGCAGGATGTACTTTTCTGAGCGAGACCGCTGGAAAAATTTAAGAGATGGGAGTGTCAGAAAACATGGCTGAGACGCAAAACAGCCGGATCCTGCTGGAGTCCGGTACCAATGAGATTGAGATCATGAAGTTCACCATCGGGGGGAATCTGTTTGGCATCAACGTGGCTAAGGTCCGCGAGATCATGATCTCCGAGCCGGTGAAGCCCATGCCCCACGCTCACCCGGCGGTGGAGGGCATCTTCAAGCCCCGCGATGCGGTGCTGACGGTGGTGGACCTGCCCAAGTATCTGGGTATGGAGCAGGAGAAGAGCCCCAAGGATATTTTCATCATCACCAACTTCAACAAGATGTTCATCGCTTTCCGGGTCCACACGGTGGTGCGGATTGACCGCATTTCCTGGACGGACATCCAGAAGCCGGATAAGACGGTCTCCGGCGGCGCCGAGGGCGTGGCCACCGGCATCGCCCAGTGCGAGGGTGGGGATCTGGTGACCATCCTGGACTTTGAGCGCATCGTGGCGGAGATCGCCCCGGAAACCACCATTCAGATCGCTGAAGTGGAGAGCCTGGGGCCCCGGGAGCGCAATGACAGACCGATCTGGGTGGCGGAGGACTCCGTGCTGCTCAGCAAGATGATCGGGGACTCCCTGCGGAAGGCAAACTATGTGAATCTGCAGATGTTCCCCAACGGCCAGGAGCTGTGGGAAGCTCTGTCCGCCATTCCGGAAAGCGCGGACTTGGATCGTAAGGTGGCGCTGATCATCACCGATATCGAGATGCCCCAGATGGACGGCCACCGGCTGACCAAGCTGGTGAAGGACAGCCCCCGGTTTAAGCATATCCCCCTCATCATTTTCTCCTCTCTGATAAGCTAAGATATGCGTATCAAGGGCCGCCAGCTGGGCGCCGATTAGCAGCTG